>JBFFFS010000012.1:0-22070 GCA_041557855.1 Roseobacter sp.
CGTACGACCGCCTATCCAAGGACTGGGTTACGGAGGCGCCCGATGCCCTCTACTTGCTCCGTTCCGTACACCCTAAATCATTCTCCACCTTCGATGGTGTCTGCCCTTTTTTCTCGCGTTCTGGATAGATCATTCTCAAAAGCCTTTGGATGTTGCAGGCTTCATACGAACTGGGCATTTCCCGCTTGAAATGGCTTCGAAGACGCATCCGGTTGCATCCGGTCATGGCGATCTGTCAGGTCGTTCCATAAACCGCGGATGTGGCCGGGCCCAAGTTTGCAAAGGCACGCGACAGGCTTTCGGCAGGATCGTCCTTGCTTAAAAAGCCTTGCACGTGATGCTCCCGCGTTGCCATGGCGTGCTTTTCCATTTCAGGAGTCGCACAGACAAGTACCGCTAGGTTGTTGCCCTCCGCCAAAGCCTTGACCTCGTCCAGAAATTCCCACCCGTTCATACGGGGCATATGCATGTCCAGCACGACGATGAAAGGGGGGAGTGCCCCTCCTCCCTTTACCTGGACATCCCGAAGTACTTCGAGAGCCTGCAACCCGTCAGATGCCACCAGTGTTTCGTTCCGCACGTTCAGTTTACGCAAGGCGCGTTTCATTGCCATGATGCTGATCGCATCATCATCTACCAGGAGAATGGTCGCCGGTGCCGCATCATGGTGCATCTTTTATCCTTTTACGGGCGTCTCAGTGCTGTTCATTTCAACGCGCGTCTCTCCACCGACTGCGGTTGCTGCCCGCAGCCTAGGCCAGAGAAGTTTCCGAATGGTTGCGACGAGTGACACGCGTGATTAGGGCCGCTGCTGAGCATTCCGCAGGTATGGCAGCAAAAGCGCAGATGTTAACAGTGTCTTCAATTCCCAATGCTAGAGATGCCAGCGGATGACACCCGAGGATGCACCAGTATGACCGTCGATGCCTCTGAAAAAAAAAGATAATTCCGGCCGCTACATTCCTGCCACGAACACGTCATCGCAGGAGTTCGAGGATTTTATCTACCTTGTCAGTCATGGCGTGCGCAATTCCGTGCGCGCGCTGATCGAGTTGCCGCAATGGATCGTGGAAGACCTCGCGCAGGCCGGGGTCAGGATAGACGGGTCCGTGGCTGAAAGTATTGAACTCATGAACCGCCATACTGGCCGACTTGATCGTATGCTGGTTGATTTGCTCTCGTTTTCACGGATTGGCCGCATGCAGGAGGTCCGCGAGGTCGAACTGGATCTCGTCCTGACGGAGATGCTGGAAGAAATGCGCTTGCCGTCCGGTTTTACGCTCGTTCCGGAACTGGACGCGAACCTCATCGCGATTGGCGAACGTGACATTCGTACGCTTCTCCTTGCGCTGGTGTCTAACGCGGTCAAGCATCACGACCGGAGCAGCGGGAATATTTCGCTCTCCGTTTTCGAGCGCGATGAAATGGTCTGTATCACGGTCAGCGATGATGGTCCCGGCATTCCGGAGAAATTTCATGAGAAAGTCTTCGGTGCCATGACTACGCTGCGCCCGCGCGACGAGGTCGAGGGGAGCGGCATGGGGCTCGCCCTCGTGCAGAAAATTGCGCGCATCTACGGCGGTCAAGCGTCCCTCGGGCCCGGGATTCACGGACGAGGGACCTCGGTCGAGGTTGTCTTGCCCAGAGAGCCGGATGCATGGGCCGACGGTCCGCAGAACTCGCGGTAGCGGCGCTTTGCGTAGAATTTAATGGCCACTGAAACGTCCCGGTAGGGCAAGGAGATGTAGAAAATGATGCATGAAATCGTGAGCCATGTGGCCCATGCTCCACATGCCGTGATGCCGCTGCGACTGCTCATTCTCGACGACAATCGCTTTGATCGGGAGCGGGTCCGGAGGTACTGCGCCCGTTCGCTATTGCCTGTCATCTGCCGGGAAGCCGATAGCATCGACGCGATGCAGCGGCTGATATCCAGGGAAAGCTTTGATGTCTTTGTTCTCGATTACCGTTTGCCCGATGGAAACGGGCTTGCAGCCTTGCATCTGCTGCGCACCTGCCCAGAGACGCGTGACGCCGGTATCGTCATGGTCACGGCTATACCGGAGGCTGCCGTGGTACAGGCGGCGCGTCGCGGTGGGTGCGATTTGTTTCTATGCAAGGACGAACTCAGCGCGGTGTGCTGGCGCGACATCTTGCTGGAGTTAACAATCGACCGGGCACAGAAATCTTCAGGAGCCGGAGAAGAACGCTGGAAAACCAAGCGCCTGCTTTGCTGATGCTGTCGCGCGCGCCTTGAGAAGCGTCGTGCAGCCATCCGTTTTCGACGCGTTGGCTAACCCTCAGGGTGGGCTGCAACTTCCGCATCCGGCTACCATTACGACGTGTTGGACGGGGACCGTCTGGGAGGATGATGATGTCGCAATGGCTGCTTGGCTTGTGCGACGAATAGGTCTACCTCGGCAGAATGGTTGTCGTATTCCTCACCATTTTCACAATGATTGCTTTCGCGTCCAATTCGATACTGACGCGACTGGCGGTGGAAGGAGGATTCATCGATCCGCTGAGCTTTGCGATCCTGAGGGTGCTTTCCGGCGCAGTGGTGCTTGCCGCTTTGGTGTTGATGCAACGCAAGGCTTTGCGCTTCAAAGGAGCGGACCGTTTGATCGGCGCCACCAGCCTCGCGGCCTACATGATCGGCTTTTCGATGGCCTATATAACCCTGAACGCTGGCCTCGGCGCCCTGATCCTGTTCGGCGTGGTGCAGATCACCATGTTTCTCTACAGCGCCTTCATCGGTGAACGTGCCACCTTAAGACAGATCGTCGGCGCGTCCATAGCCTTCGCGGGGTTGAGCATCGCGCTCTGGCCGGGTGCAGGAGCGCGGACTGACCCCGTGGGCGCGGCATTCATGGTCTTGGCTGGTGTGGGATGGGCAGCCTATACGCTTTCGGGCAAATCCACTCGCACACCGCTGGCGGCAACAGCGTCGAATTTCTGCATATGCCTGCCTATCCTCGCGGTGCTTTTGTTGCCTTTCGTCGAAACTATCTCGGTCATGGGCATCCTGCTTGCAGTCATATGCGGTGGGCTCACTTCCGGCCTTGGATACGCCCTCTGGTACCGGGTATTGCCCAATTTGCCGCAGGGTGTCGCACCCGTGGTACAACTGAGCGTACCCATCATCGCCATTGTCGCTGGGGCTCTTCTGCTTGGTGAGGCGCTGACCCAGAAAGTATTGGTCGCGGCGTTGCTGGTGACCCTCGGGATCGGTCTCGCCGTCACATCACGATCGGTTCCAGCGGGTCGTAGTTAAAGGCAGCGTTTTCGTCAAACGCAATAGCGACCAGCGTATCGGGCTTGACCATCAGGCTGTCGAAGTCGTCTTTTCGCGCCCAGACATGCCGGGTGACGATGCGCTCAGGGTCCTGCCAATCGGGATCGACCCGCGCGGGGCTTGTGAGCGTGCAGCGAAAAAATACCTCGATCTGGTGGAAACCGCTTGCTGGATCATGGAATTCGTTCACGAGGCAGGGCGCGCCGACGGTCACTTCCAGGCCGGTCTCTTCAAAAATTTCGCGGGCAAGGTTGTCGGGGAGCGAGGCGCCCGGCTCGACCCCGCCGCCGGGCGCGCAGAGAAGCGGGCTGCGTCCGTCCGGCCAGGCGTTGACCAGCAGCATCCGGTTGTCGCTGACAATGATGCCGCGCACGGCGATCCGAGGTGATTTTGGCCGCATTATTACCCGTTCCCGACAAACTGCGTGACGTTCTTCTTTTGTAGCGGAGGGAATGGCCCTATCTCAATGCACATGAACCGCGTATTTTGCATTTCTTTTGTCCTTATCGGCGTCATGCTGGCGGCCACCCCGGCGCAGGCGCGCTGCGTGGTGTTGCTGCACGGGCTGGCGCGCACCGAGTTTTCCTTCGCCCTGATGGAAGCGGCACTGGCGAGCGAGGGCTATCAGGTGGTGCGACCGGGCTATCCATCGACCAAGGCCCCGGTAGAGGATCTGGTCGCCGAGACCCTGCCGGAGGCCGTGGGAAAATGCGGACCGGACGGTAAGGTGGACTTCGTGACCCATTCAATGGGCGGTATCCTTCTGCGTCAATGGGCAGCTGAGGTCGGCTCGGACCGGATCGGCCGCGTGGTCATGCTCGGCCCTCCCAATCAGGGCAGCGAAGTGGTGGATGCGCTTGGTGATATCGAGGCCTTCGACTGGATCAACGGGCCAGCGGGCGCGCAACTTGGCACCGGAGCGAACAGTCTGCCGCGCCGTTTGCCCCCGGTAGACTTTGAACTCGGGGTTATTGCCGGGGACCAGTCGCTCAATCCCTATTTTTCCTCGCTGCTTCCCGGCGCGGACGACGGCAAGGTGGCGGTTTATTCGACGCGGGTGGACGGCATGCAAGACCATATCGTACTGCCCGTGACCCATACCTTCATGATGAACAATCCACGGGTGATATCCGAGGTGATTACATTCTTGCGGACCGGGGCCTTTGATCACGATCTGACCTGGTTTGATGCCATTCTGGAACAGATGGGATGCCCGCACGGGAGCTGCGTTCCCGGGATAGGAGCGGAAGTTGTCAGACCTTGAACTCACCGGCGCACGCTTTTTGCGACCCGGTGGCCTGTCGGACGACCCGCTCTGCATCTCGGGTGGGCGCATCCAGGACCGGTCCGGAGGGCGGCAGGTCAATCTGAAGGGCTATACCGTGCTGCCGGGCATCGTCGATGTTCATGGTGATGGGTTCGAGCGCCACCTCGCTCCGCGGCGCGGTGCGATGAAGCAGATGGCCGAAGGTCTTGTCGCCACTGAGGCAGAGCTTGCCGCCAATGGTGTAACGACGGCAGTCCTGGCGCAATTCGTCAGCTGGGAAGGCGGGGTGCGCGGAGAGGCGTTCGCAGCACAGGTTTTCGAGGCAATCGATCAGACAGCACCAAGCCTCGTGACGGACATCCGCGCGCAGATGCGGCTGGAAACGCATATGCTGCCGCTTTTCGATATGGTGCCCGGAATGCTCGCCCGATGGCATGTCCCCTACATCGTTTTCAACGACCACCTTCCACATGACCGATTGGCGCAAGGCCGCCAGCCGCCGCGCATGGTCGGTCAGGCGCTCAAAGCCGGGCGGAATCCGGACGCACATTTCCAGATGCTGCTCGACCTGCATGCGCGCGGGAGTGACGTGCCTGCGGCGCTTGACGCGCTTTGCGCGGAACTGCGCGAGAGCGGGGTGCGGATGGGCAGCCACGACGACAATACAGCGCAAACGCGACGCGACTGGCGTGCGCGCGGTGTGAAAATCGCCGAATTTCCCGAGACTGTCACTGCTGCGGAGGAAGCGAAATCCAGTGGTGAGCTGGTGGTGCTGGGTGCCCCCAATGTCGTGCGTGGGGCATCGCACAAGGGCAACGTCAGCGCGCTGGAACTTGTCGCCATGGGGCTTTGCGATGCGCTGGCATCCGACTATCACTACCCGAGCCCGCGCCGCGCGGCGCTCATGTTGGCGCGCTCGGGTGTCCTGCCATTGGCCGAGGCTTGGGCTTTGGTATCCGACGGGCCCGCGCGGGTCCTGGGACTGGCGGATCGCGGCAGGCTGGAGCTGGGCAAACGCGCCGATCTGGTGATCCTCGATGATGCGACCGACAGGGTGGCTGCCACGCTTGTCGCCGGGCGCTTCAGCTTCATGGCCGGCGATGTCGCCGACCGGTTCATGAGCTGACGCGGTTTAGCCGACGATCCGGTTCACATGCCCCATCTTGCGGCCCGGCTTGGCCTCGGCCTTGCCATAGAGATGCAGCGCCGCGTTCTTTTCGCCGGCGATCTCGGGCACCTTGTCCACGTCATCCCCGATCAGGTTTTCCATCACGACATCCGCGTGGCGCGCGCCATCTCCCAAGGGCCAGCCGGCAATGGCGCGAATATGTTGTTCGAACTGGTCCACCGCGCAGCCGTTCTGTGTCCAGTGTCCCGAGTTATGGACCCGCGGAGCGATTTCGTTGACCACGAGTCCGCCGCTTGTGACAAAGAGTTCCACCCCCAGAACGCCGATATAGTCGAGCGCGTTCAGGATTTTGCCCGCCATCAGGACGGCATCCGTGCGTTGCGCGCCCGACAGGCGTGCTGGCACCGTGGTCGTGTGCAGGATGCCATTGCGGTGTACATTTTCGCCGGGATCGAAGCAGGCGACTTCACCGGAGACTGACCGTGCGGCGATCACCGAGACTTCATGCGAGAAATCGACGAAACCTTCGAGGATGGAGGGCGCACCTTTCATCCCTGCCAGTGCCTCCTCGGCATCGCCGGGCTGCTGCAGCCGCATCTGTCCTTTGCCGTCATACCCGAAACGGCGAGTTTTCAGGATCGACGGTGTTCCGATCTGTTGCAGTGCGGCTGCCATCCCTGCGGCGTCGGAGACATCGGCGAAGGGGGCGACGGCAAGGCCCAGATCTTCCAGGAAGACCTTTTCAGTCAGCCGGTCCTGACTGATACGCAGAGCGTCCCGTCCCGGGCGAATGGGCACGATGGATTCGATCGTGTCGAGCGCGCTGGTTGGGACGTTTTCGAATTCGTAGGTAACGACATCGACGCTTTTGGCAAAGGCGGTCAGCGCCGCGGTATCCTCGTAGTCGGCGGTGGTCACCTGCAGCGCGGTATGCCCAGCTGGCGGAGCGGCGCCCGGTTCGAAGATGTGGCAGGTAAATCCCAGCCGCGCGGCTGCAACCGAAAGCATACGGCCAAGCTGACCGCCACCCAGAATGCCAATGCGCGCGCCTGGACGCAGCATATCAGTCATCGCTTGGCTCCAGCGGTATCGAGGAAGAAAGAGCGGCCCGCCAGGTATCTAGGCGCCTCGCCAGTTCGGGGTCGTTCAAGGCAAGAATACCCGCGGCCATCAGCCCCGCATTGGCCGCGCCTGCCGCACCGATCGCCATGGTCGCCACCGGGTAGCCCCGCGGCATCTGCACGATCGAGTAAAGCGAATCCACGCCCGACAGCGCCTTGGATTGCACGGGTACGCCGATAACCGGAATCCGTGTTTTCGACGCCATCATGCCCGGCAGATGCGCTGCCCCGCCAGCCCCGGCGATAATGACCTGCAGGCCCCTCTCTGCTGCGGTCTTTCCGTATTCCCACAGCCGGTCAGGCGTGCGATGGGCCGAAACGATACGTTTTTCGTAAGAGACACCGAGATCGTCGAGAATGGTTGCGGCATGTGCCATTGTGGGCCAGTCGGACTGGCTACCCATGATTATGCCAACGGCAGGAGTGGTCATGTAAGCGGGCCCTTTCGCCTCATCTTGCGGAAGCGGCACTATAGCCAAACCGGACCGGCGCGCAATCCGCGCCTTGCCGCTTAAGCGATGATATCTGGGGTAAGCCGGTCCTCTATCCGGGCAATGATGTCTTTCAGCCGCAGTTTTCGCTTTTTCAACCTTTGCAGTGTCAGTTGATCGGCAGTGCCTTTTTCAGCGAGGGCATGAATGGCATCGTCAAGATCGCGATGCTCGCGTTTGAATACCTCGAGTTCGACACGCAGAACGTCGTCGGTCTTCATCGACATGTCCGAGGGGGCATTCATCGGCAGGTGATTCCAGTGGTCATCTCACCTTCATAATACGTATTCCGGGCCTGTCGGCATAGCCCTTGCTTTGTCGCATAACGCTCCCCATATTCATTCCACAGGCCGCCATAAAGGGGCCGAATATGACTGTCGCTTGACCTGATAAGGACGTGTCGCATGACGAAGATGACGTTGGGGTCCTATCCCCACATGCTGGGATTTGAGCAGCTTGAACGCCTGCTCGAACGTACCGCGAAATCCGGAAACGAAGGCTATCCGCCTTTCAATATAGAGCAGACCTCCGATTTTTCCTATCGCATCACGCTGGCCGTGGCCGGTTTCGCCGAAGATGAACTATCGATCACTGTCGAGGATCGCCAACTGGTGATCCGGGGCCGACAGAAGGACGATACCGAAGGGCGCGTCTTTTTGCACCGTGGTATCGCGGCGCGGCAGTTTCAGCGCAGCTTCGTACTTGCCGACGGCGTCGATGTGGGCGAGGCGATCATGGAAAACGGGCTGCTGCACGTGGACCTGACGCGAGAAAAGCCGCAGAGCGTCGTGCAAACCATCAACATCCGGAAGGGGTAAGAGTATGCAAAAACCATTCGACACAGTGCCGAAAGCGGACCGGATCGTCTACGTGAAGCCCGTCGATGTGACCGATCTGCCCGATGAGGTGAAGCAACAGGTGGACGGGCTCGAGCAGCTTTACGCGGTGCACGACAGCGACGGGCAGCAGTTGGCGCTTGTCGCAGACCGCAAGCTCGCATTCCGACTGGCACGTCAGAACGATTACGCGCCGGTGAACGTGCACTAGCACCGATCATGTCTTGAATTCGCAGGCCGCGGCAGATGTCCGCGGCCTTTTCTTTTGGGCTGTCATACCTTGCGCAGAAGGACCGGCAGTCCGCCCTTGGGTTTCGGAATCGGCATGCGCTGCCACTGCGGCGCGCCGGCGGGCAGGCTGATACGACGCTGGCGCAGAAGTGTCGCAACGAACAGTTTCACCTGCATATTGGCGAAATGCATACCGATGCATTTATGTGCGCCCCCGCCGAAGGGGGTCCAGGCAAACCGGTGCACGCGGTCCTCGGCCCTTTCGGGTGAAAATCTGTCCGGGTCGAACCGGGCAGGATCGCTATAAAGCTCGGGCGACAGCATCGTTACCCCCGGATTGAGCGCCAGCGAAGTGCCGGCGGGTATGTCATAGCCCTTCCAGTGAAAATCTCGTGTGGCCATGCGCGGGATGAAAGGCACGGGAGGCACCAGCCGTAGTGCCTCGCGGAAGACCTTGTCCGTTTCGGTCATTTGCGCCAGCGCCTCTTCGTCGAGAGGGTGGTTGCCAAGGTTCTCGACTTCTGCAACCAGGCGTTTTTGCCATTGCGGATGTTGGCCGAGGAAGGCCGTAATCACCGTCATCGAGGTTGCCGTGGTATCATGGGCGGCCATGATGAGCAGGTTGAACTGGTTGAGAATTTCATCCTCGCTCCATCCGTGGTCGTCGTCATCCTTGGCGAGGCACATCTGCGAAAAAAAATCGTCGCCCCCCTGGGCACGACGCTCATCTATCAGACCGCGAAACGTGTCGCGCAGAAAATCGCGTCCGCGCACGCCGTGCCACATCGGCGTGAAGGGGATGGTCCGCCGGATGGGCGTAATGGAGGCGCGAATTTCATCGGTGATGGCCCGGTTGATCCTGACCGCTAGCGCATCATCAAGCGGCAGCCCCATGAAGACTGCCGCGCCCATACGCAAGAACAGCGCCTTGACGGCCGAATAAAAACAAAGGGGTCTGTCGACGGGCCAGGAGGCAAGCATCTCCTGCATGATCCTAGCCATCCGATCCCGGTAGTTACGGATCGCCGTGGCCCGGAAAGCTGCGGTCATGATCCGCCGGTTCTGCCGGTGATGGTCGAAATCCTGCAGTATCAACCCGCCGGGGTAGATCTTCTGCAAGGCGTCCCAGCCGCCCGCCGAGGAAAAAATCTTCTCCTTGTCGAGCAGTACGTGCTCAAGCGCCTCCACACCGTAGAGATTGCCCCGCCAGACACCGAGCATTTTGGTGCGGTACACGTCTCCGTAACGCCGAATAGAATAAAGGTCTGCTGCGTGCCGTAGCTGTCGCGCGCGATGGTCAGCGTATGGCCGATGAAGGGCGGCGTGGCCGGGCCGGGGATGTGAGACAATGCGGCACGGGTGGGCATATGAGACCTCGCTGGATGCGATTGAAACCGAGAGTGCCGGTTTGGCACATCAGGCTTTATCCAACAGGTCGGTGAGGGGCTGCTTAAACCACCGTACGCAAGCAACACCCTGCGTGAGGCGGGGTGCAGAAATCGTGGCCGTGACACGACCGGTACTCTTGCGAGCGTGTTACTCGGCAGCGCTTTCGGAGACTTCGGCGCCGTAGCCGAGCGGCAGCGCGGTATCTTCGCCTTCATGTTCGGCGAGGAAGCGTTCGGCTTCCAGTGCCGCCATGCAGCCCATGCCGGCGGAGGTAACCGCTTGCCGGTACTTGTGATCCGTCAGATCACCAGCCGCAAAGACGCCGGGGATCGAGGTTTCGGTGCTGTCGGGTTTGGTGACGACATATCCGCCCATATGGGTTTCCAGCACATCCTTAACCAATTCATTGGCGGGTGCGTGACCGATCGCCACGAATACGCCTTTGGCAGGAATCTCGGTGATCTCGCCGGTCTTGGTATGTTTGACCCGCACCGCTTCAACGCCGAGCGGATTTTCGGTGCCGACAACTTCCTCAAGTTCGTGAAACCACAAAGGCTTGATCTTGGGGTTTTTCATCAACCGGTCGATCAGGATTTTCTCCGCGCGCAATTCGTCGCGGCGGTGGATCAGGGTTACCTTGGAGGCGAAATTCGTAAGGAAAAGCGCCTCTTCCACGGCGGTGTTGCCGCCGCCGATCACCACGATTTCCTGTCCTCTATAGAAGAACCCGTCGCAGGTGGCGCAGGCCGATACGCCAAAGCCCTTGAATTTTTCCTCCGAGGGCAAGCCCAGCCATTTCGCCCGGGCACCAGTTGCAAGGATGACCGCTTCGGCAATGTAGGTGGTTCCGCTGTCACCGATGGCGACAAAGGGGCGTTTTTCCAGGTTCAGATCGGTGATGATGTCGCCGATGATCTCCGTGCCCATCGCCTTGGCGTGCTCTTGCATCCGCACCATCAGATCTGGGCCCTGAACTTCCGTGTCGCCTGGCCAATTCTCGACTTCGGTGGTGGTGGTAAGTTGGCCGCCCGGTTCAATTCCCTGCACCAGGATAGGTTCGAGCATGGCTCGACTGGCATAAACACCGGCCGTGTAGCCCGCAGGCCCCGAACCGATAATCAGAACGCGCGTGTGACGAGTTTCGCCCATAATATTCCCCTATCCATGCAATGCAGCAACCGCTTATATACAACTGCCTGCAAGACGCTTAAACCCCCGACTTCTTTTCGTAGCGGCATTTCTGACAATCGATTTTTGACGCATCAAGAAAGAATCTTGCGCTTGAGTGAAATATAATTGCGGTGCTCGCCGCAACTGATATAACAACCGCAAAATCGCGGGGGGAAATATGGCATCGACTCGTTTGGATCCAATTGACCGGAAAATTCTTGCAGAATTACAGGCGGACGGTCGCATGACCAATGTGGAGCTTGCAAAGCGGGTGGGCATATCCGCGCCGCCTTGCCTGCGCAGAGTGCGGACTCTTGAAGAGGCCGGCTATATCAAAGGTTACCACGCGGAGGTGGACGCCCGCGAACTTGGCTTCGAAGTACAGGTCTTTGCGATGGTCGGATTGGCCAGCCAGGCGGAATCGGACCTGACCGCCTTCGAAAACCGGTGCCGGGCATGGCCGCTTGTGCGGGAGTGTCACATGCTGAACGGAGAAGTGGATTTCATCCTCAAATGCGCGGCACCTGACCTGTCGAGCTTCCAGAGCTTCCTGACAGGTGAATTGCTGACCACGCCCAACGTGGAAAGTGTGAAGACGTCGCTCGTCATTCGCGGGGCGAAGGACGAGCCTGGCGTGCCGTTTGATGTACTCGAAAAAAGGCTGAGTGGCGCCAAAGGCTGACGGCGCGCGTCAGGCGGCGTTTTGGGTGTCGTCCTCCGGTGCACGGGGATACCGCATCGCGCCGAAGTCGGAGATCTGCTGGATATGCGGAAATATCGACATGAAGACCGAACGCAGTGTGTGTGACAGGGATTGGAGCGGTTGCGCGCCGGGGTGGTAGGCTTCGACTTCCAGGCCCCCGGCAAAGACCGATGCATGCCGCGTCAACGACAGATGGAACAGGCGCACCGGCGTCGGCGGCGTGATTTCGATCACGTTGACGCCGTCAACGAATACGTGCGCGGGGGTCATCATGCGCTCCGTATTGGGCAGGCCGCGCAGATGCGGGGGCCTGTGCAGCACTCGCGCCGCCGAGCCCAGGCTGACGAACGTATCCGGTCGGTTCACGCCGAAGCTGTCCGCCATGATCCGCGTGAGGTGCATGCGGTCGCCCTGATCGTTTGGAGAGAAATTGGCCGACCCGATCCATGTGATCATCTCGCAGCCGCCGTCGGCGGTATTCAAACGGTCGCCGGGTTGCAGGTCTTCCACGGCAACTAGCCCATGTTCGGTCTGGAACAGCGTGCCCTGTGCGAAGGCGGCAAAGACCTGATCGAATTTCGGCAGGGTCGGGATGCGACGCTGGCCGATAATTGTCGAGCCGTCTGGCCTTCGCGCGGCAATATCTGCCATGCGTACCCCAAAGGGAGGTTTTTGCGGCTCACTTGGTCGGTCGATCCTTGCTGTGCTCATGAGCGAGCCAGGCCGAGAATAATCCTGTTTCAAGGAATTCGGGGAAGTGAGGCGCATCGTTGACCCTTTTTGTCTAGGCTGCGTCCCGTGCCGGCCCCACCGACGGACACGGAAAGCACAGGTGAAGTGAACTTTCGTGTCTGGATTGAATAAAACTGCCTGATTGCCACCTGACCTGTCAAAAAATCGAGTCAATTGTCGCAGCCTCTCGCGCAATCGCCACCTGCGCAGAACTTTGTTTCTGAGCCAAAGCGGCTTTCGTCACAATTGAACAAAGCAAAACGCCCTCCCATCGAATCAACGAGGGAGGGCGCTTGCGGCCGTCAGGCCGGATCTTCGGAGGAGGGATCGTTACGCGGTCTTTCTTTCCTTGCTTGCCTGCATGACCCGCTTTTCAATGAAAGCGCGGCGACGCGTGCCTCTGGACCAAGGCATTTCCATTTCCGTGGTCTTTGCCGTTTCGATGACGGATTTGATGAAACGTTTTTTCATGTTCTTCGCTCTTTTCCTGTCTGCTCTGTTCTGTGGTGTCGGGCTCTTGCCTCTTGTTGAGCATCAAATTGCCAGAGCAATCGGGCCAGCATTGGGCAGAATAGAAAAAAACTGAGAAAATTTGCCGCTCCAGCTGCTGCAATTTTGAACGAATTGCCCCAATTGGCGCACTAAGGTCATTTTCGTTGTTTTCATGAGGAATGCGCGGATTTTGCAAGCGTATCAATCACCAATACGGAACGCTCAGGTCTATTGTTCACGAATTTTGCGGCGTTGGCGTGGCATTCCTTGCCGGGTTTTTGCCTTATTCGGCCAGAAATCAAAGACGGATCGCGGCAATCAGACGGCCATAATCGGCTTCTTTTCTGTGCGTAGTGCGGCGGTAGGAGTAGAATCGTTCCGGATCGGAATATGTGCAGTGCCGTGTCCACTCAGCGTTGGCAATTCCTGCGCTGCGCAGCCGGTGCAGTCCGAACCCTGGCAGGTCGAAATGCATGCGGTCTCCTTCGCCGTTGGCGAAAAAACGAGCATGGTCAGGGTCCTCCGCCATGAAGGTGTCGAAAAACTCCGGCCCGACCTCGTAGGCGGCCTGCGAAATGCTTGGCCCGATGACGGCGCGGATGTCCGACCGGGTTGCGCCGAGGCTGCACATCGCGTCGATGGTTGCCTCCAGAATGCCGTCAAGCACGCCGCGCCAGCCGGCATGGGCGGCCCCGACCACGCCTGCCTTGTGGTCTGCAAACAGGACGGGTTGGCAATCGGCGGTCAGCACTGATACCGCCAGGCCGGGGGTGGACGTCACCAGCGCATCGGCGCGCGGCGCTTCTCGTACCGGCCCATCGACGATGACCGCATTGGCGGAATGCACCTGATGCACCCCGGTCAAATGATCTGGCGGCACGTCTAGCGCATTTGCGACCCGGGCCCTGTTGATGGAAACGATCTCCGTCTGGTCCGAACTGCCGTGACCGCAATTCAGTCCCGAGAAGACACCCGAGGATGCACCGCCCCGCCGGGTGAAAAACCCGTGCTGCAGCGGCGAAAGGCTGTCGGCGGTGAGAATTTCGAGCGTCATACATCCAGTCCCGGGGGCGGAGAGGACCCTTCAGGAAAGAGTCCGAGTACCTTGAACAAGTTTCCCATTTCATCGGGATGCGTCAAGCGCCGATGGGCCGAGATGTGCGATTGTAACCTGTCACCACTCAAGCCTTTGGCCAACGCCTCGGCGCGTGCCGTGATCCCGAGCCGCTCCAGGAACACGCCCTGTGGGGTCAGGCGCGTATGCGCACAGGGGGCAGCTTCGGCCAGCGCCTCGAAATCCACATGCGCGGTGAGGTCGGCGCGACCGGGTGCTTCAAGCGGATCAGCCGTGCGATGCGCATGCACGGCCTGAAACGTGTCGCCAAGGCTGCGCCAGTCCCCGTAGTCAATCAGCAGCGCGGCCCCGCCGTGTGCGCTGATGCGGGCACCAAGCGCATCGCAGACCGGTGTCGCCGAAGCGCATACCTCGATGATGTCACCGAGGTGGGTATCGGCCAGCCGGCTGGCCAGCGCGGGCTGGGGGCTTTCGGGGCCAAGACCGAAGGTCAGCCTGTCGCCGTCCAGACCGATCTGCCGCTCGCGCCACCCGGTCTCGGTTCGGACGAATTGCCGGATCGGCAGCGCGTCGAAGAATTCATTGGCAATGGCCAGCAGCGGCTGCTCGGGCAAGCCCTGAGCCGTGTCGATGAAGGAGACCTCGTAATCCGCCAATGCACTACGCTGTTGCGCGCGAAGCGATTGTGAGACCTCAAGCAGCACGATCTCCACCGCGGCGTGAAAGCCCGGTACTCGCAAGGTGGCGCGCAGGGCGTCGGCCATGAGCGTGCCTCGCCCGGGGCCCAGTTCGGCCAGCGTAACGCGCGGTGGTCGCCCTTGATCGAGCCAGCTTTGTGCGAGACACAGGCCTATCAACTCGCCGAACATCTGGCTGATTTCCGGGGCGGTAGTGAAATCACCCGCACGGCCAAAGGTCTCTTGCGTCGTGTAATAGCCAAGGCTCGGGTGCAACAGGCATTCGGCCATGTAATCGGCGAGACTGACCGGACCGGTTTCCTGAATCCGCTGAACGATGAGGTCGTGCAGGCTCATGGCCGGATACGGCGGGCGTTGAGGATTAGCGCAAGACCAAGCAGGATCATCGGTGCCGACAGGATCTGGCCCATCGTCAGCCCATAACCGCCCACATGCCAGGCCAGACCCAGCGGGTTGCCCTCGGAAATGAATTGCGCATCCGGCTGGCGAAAAAACTCGATGAAAAAGCGTGAAACGCCATAGCCCGCGAAGAACGTGCCGGCCACCTGACCGGGGCGCATCAGCGCGCCTCTGCGCCAGATCAGCCAGATCAACAAGCCCCCCAGCAGCAGCCCTTCCAGACCCGCTTCGTAAAGTTGCGACGGATGGCGGGCACAAAGGCCTGCGACCGCAGGACAGTCCTGCGCGGCTGCGGTCGGAAAGGCGACCCCCCAGGGCATATCGGTCGGCCGGCCCCAAAGCTCGGCGTTGATGAAATTGGCCAGCCGGCCCAGCAGCAGCCCCGGAGGCACGCCAAGCGCCATCACGTCCGCCGCGCTCAGCCGCGCGATCTGGTGACGCCACGTGTAGAAGAGCCCGACGCAGATGACCCCGAGCAGTCCGCCGTGGAACGACATGCCACCCTGCCAGACGGCAAGAATTTCACCGGGATTGGAAAGGTAATAGCCGGGCTGGTAGAAAAGGACGTACCCAAGCCTCCCACCGAGAATGACACCAATAATGATCCAGGTCAGCAGGTCTTCGATCTGGGAGGGGCTCATCACCGGAGCGCCGTCGCGCCACAGCCGTGGCGTCCGCACGGCCCGCAAAGCCAGCCTCCAGCCCAGCAGGATGCCGACGATATAGGCGAGTGCGTACCAGCGCAGGGCCAACTCCATACCGAAAATGGTGACGGAGAAGATTTCGGGCGAAATATCGGGGAAAGGGATCAGCGCGCGCATGCCGCATCCTTGCCCTTGGGCGCGTGCCGAAGTCAACCTTGCAGATACCCTCTTTGAGGCCCATATAAGCATCAGTCAAAGCGGAGACAGCACATGCAGACGCGCAACAAGATTTTCGACGATATTTCCCAGCTGATGACCAATGCGATGGGCGTGGCTCAGGGCGCGCGAGATGAAGCGGAAACAGCCATGAAGGGCATGATGGACCGCTGGCTGGCCGACCGCGATTTCGTGACCCGCGAAGAATTCGACGCCGTGCGTGCCATGGCCCAGAAAGCCCGTGAGGAGAACGAAGCTCTCAAGGCCCGTCTCGACGCGCTCGAAAACAAGAGCTGATTTCAGAACCGTCTGGGCCGTGCGCGGCGGGGCTTTCGCCCCGGCGACAGCGCGCGGTCTGCCTTGCCCGCTGCGTGCAAGAGCCGTTTTCCCCCGGCTTTTGTTCACTTTTGGCGACAGATTGCGCTGAGAAGCGGCATATCCACAACTTATTGTGTGCTTACCCAAGAATAGGGGTTGCCAGAAAGCCCATCACGCCGCACCATATCTTGTATGGGCTTGGGGGATCGCCCCGGCCTATTGAGCAGGCACCTAGCTTTGGGGCCGAAATGGGCCCGCATCGCTAGAGCGATAAAAAGAGGTGGCACCATGGCCCTTTCCGAGCAGTATCTCGAAGAAGACATTCACCCCATCGACATCGTCGAACATCTGGCAGCCCATCATGACTGGGATTTCGACCGTATTTCGGATGAGCAGATCGCGATGGCGGTAGAGGGGCAGTGGCGGACTTATTCGCTGACACTCGCGTGGTCCGCCTATGACGAAACACTGCGTATGGTATGCACATTCGACATGGAGCCGCCCGAAGACAAGCGCGCGGATCTCTACGAGTTGCTCAACCATATCAACGACCAGTGCTGGGCAGGGGCCTTCACCTTCTGGCAAGAACAGAAGCTGATGGTTTATCGCTACGGGCTGGTGCTCGCAGGCGGTCATGTCGCCAGCGCCGAGCAGATCGACACGATGATCGGCGCGGCGGTGATGAGCGCCGAGCGGTACTATCCCGCGATGCAACTGCTCGTCTGGGGAGACCAGACGCCGATTGAGGCGCTGCAGGTCGCCATTGCAGAGGCTTACGGACGCGCGTAACACTGACCCCCGAAACGCAAGGCTTCGGGGGATTTCATTCATGCAGGACAGCAGAATTGCGGCACAAGGGCTGGTGCTTCTGGGCTGCGGCAAGATGGGCTCAGCGATGCTGGCGGGCTGGCTTGCGCAGGGGCTGCCGCCCAAGTCGGTCTGGGTGGTGGAACCGCATCCCTCCGACTGGCTGCACGGCACCGGGGTTCATCTGAACACGACCTTGCCGGAGCGACCGGCCATCGTGCTTGTCGCCGTGAAACCACAGATGATGGCCGAGGCGCTGCCCACGCTGGCCGCAATGGGCAATGGCGAGACAGTCTTTGTCAGCGTCGCCGCCGGGATCACAATCCGTACTTTCGAGACCATCCTTGGCAACCAGACCCCGATCGTACGCGCCATGCCGAACACACCTGCGGCCATCTCACAAGGGATCACCGCGATTGTCGCCAACGAGATTGCCGGGGCGCGTGCGCTTGATGAAGCGGAAACGCTGCTGCGGGCCGTGGGGGATGTGGTGCGCCTTTCCGACGAGGCGCAGATCGACGCGGTGACAGGGGTCAGCGGGTCGGGACCGGCCTATGTCTTTCACATGATCGAAACGCTCGCGGCCGCGGGAGAGGCTGAAGGGCTCGCTCCAGAGATTTCCATGCAACTGGCCAAGGCGACGGTGGCCGGGGCTGGCGCGCTGGCCATGCAGGCCGAGGAGACCCCGACGCAATTGCGCGTCAACGTCACGTCGCCCAATGGCACCACGCAGGCCGCGCTTGAGGTGCTGATGAACCCGCAGGACGGCTTTCCCGCCTTGCTGAAACGTGCCGTTAAGGCGGCGGCCGACCGGTCGAGAGAGCTTGCCAATGGCTGAGATCAGCTTTGATGAATTTCTGAAGGTGGACATCCGTACTGGCGTGGTGCGGCGCGCCGAACCTTTCCCGGAAGCGCGCAAACCGGCGATCAAGATGTGGATCGATTTCGGTCCGGAAATCGGAGAAAAGAAAACCTCCGCTCAGCTAACCCGCCATTACTCGCCCGACAGCCTTGTCGGCAAGCGGGTAATCGCCGTGGTCAACTTCCCACCACGCCAGATTGGTCCATTCATGTCGGAGGTGCTGGTGCTCGGGGTGCCGGATGACGATGGAGAAGTGGTGCTTTTGTGCCCTGACAGAGACGTACCGCTTGGAGGGCGAATGCATTGACGAAACTCTACATGACCAGACCGCTGCCCGAGACGGTGCAGGCGGCTGCGCGCGAGATTGGCGATCTGACCGTGCGGGAGATCACCACACCGCTGACACAGGACGAAATGCGCGCGGCATTGCGCGATTATGACGGTGTGGTGCCGACGCTGGGCGACATGTTCTCGGCCGAGATTTTCGCCGATGTGCCAAGCCCGCGCTGCAAGGTGCTGGCTAACTTCGGCGTTGGCTATAATCACATCGACGTGGCGGCGGCCAAAGCGGCGGGTATCGCGGTAAGCAACACGCCCGGTGCGGTGACCGATGCGACGGCGGATATCGCCCTATGCCTTATCCTTATGACCGCCCGGCGCGCCGGTGAAGGCGAGCGTCTCGTGCGGGCAGGGCAGTGGGAAGGATGGCATCCGACGCAGCTTTTGGGGATGCATCTTGGCGGCAAGACCGTCGGGATTGTCGGCATGGGGCGCATCGGTCAGGCCATCGCACGCCGCTGTCTTTATGGTTTCGGCATGACCGTGGCCTACCACAGCCGGTCGCCGAAGGATCTGGATTTCCCGGCGACGCCGATGGACAGCCTGCTCAGTCTTGCCGGGGTTGTCGATGTGCTCGTGGTCGCGGTGCCGGGCGGGAACGACACAAATCATCTCATCAATGCGGAGGTGCTGGCGGCGATGCCGCCACATGCGCATCTCATTAATATCGCGCGCGGGAACGTCGTGGACGAAGCTGCGCTGATTACGGCGCTTGAAGAAAAACGGCTCGGGGGCGCGGGGCTCGATGTTTATGAATTCGAACCCGAAGTGCCTGAGGCGCTGAAACGGTTGGAGAACGTCACGTTGCTGCCGCATCTCGGTACTGCCGCGCTGGAAGTGCGCGAGGACATGGGGATGATGACGGTCGATAACCTGAAGGCGTTCTTCGAAGGGACCCCGCTGCCGAACGCCGTCTGATCGCGTCAGACTTCAGGGGCCTTCGGATCAGGGATGATCCGGGGGTCGGCGGTCTTGTGCCAGTTCGGATCCTGCCGCTTGATGCGGCGTGAAATCAGGTAGGACAGGGGCCAGGCCAGGGCGATGCCCAGAAAGGCACCGGTCAGGATCATCCAGAGTGTGTGATAGCCCAAGGCGAAGCCGGTCACGACGATAACACCCGTGGCGACCGCACCGGTCATGATGCTCAACAGAATGCTGAGGCGGTCCATTGCGACCTCCTTTCACTGTCGTTTACAGGGGAAAAACCCGTGAGGCCGCTTCAGGTTCCCGGCAGACGATCCCCGATTGCTTCACGCCAGTGGATGCGGCAGAGCGAAACGTAGGTCTCGTTGCCGCCGATCTGGATTTGCGCGCCGTCCTTCAGCACGGTACCGTCGGGGCCTTTGCGCACCACCATTGTTGCCTTCTTTCCGCAGTGACAGATCGTGCGGACCTCGCGCATTTCATCGGCCAGAGCCAGGAGGGTTGCGGAACCGGGAAAGAGCTTGCCACGGAAATCGACCCGCAGGCCGAAGCACATGATCGGAACCTTCAGGTCATCCACCGCGCGCGCCAATTGCCAGATCTGGGCTTCGCTCAGGAAGTGGACCTCATCGACGAAAATACAATCGACTTTTCCCTGGTCGAGCCGCCGCGCGATCTTTGCGAACAGGTCTTCATCGGTTTCGAAGGTATCGGCGGGCTGGGAAATACCGATGCGCGAGCCGATCCGGCCCTCACCTGCCCGGTTGTCGAACCGGGCGGTCATCAGGTAAGGCGTCATGCCGCGCTCTTCGTAGTTATGCGCGGCTTGCAGCAGGACCGTCGATTTGCCTGCGTTCATGGTGGAGTAGTGGAAGTAAAGCTTGGCCATGTGCACCTGATAGGCCGCGGCAGATCGCCCTGCAAGCCTGCAAGGGAGTGAAACGCTTTGGACAGGGGCTTCGTGCAACTGCCGGCTGTGACGCCGGCCCGCCGTCCCCAAACGGCGGAGCACGAAAAGGCCCCTACCCGAAACCGGTGTTGGGCGCACCGGCTACTCATGATCCCCCGAACAGTTGGGAGTGCCTTTATAAATGGCATTTCACAAACATCCGATTAATGGGTAAAAACACTGCGGTTTTCCCCCTGACATGTCGGATAGTGGGGTGAGTTGATGGAGGAGATAACGATGTCTGCGACCGGCCGATATCTGAAGAGACACACCGAGGCGTTGGTCAAGGACGTGGGGCTCGAGAAAGCCTGCGAAGTGACCGGGAAATCCAAGGCCACGCTCGGGCGTTATTATTCGGATCATGAAGAGCATGCTGAGCGTTTCATGCCGATCGAGACCGTGGCGCTATTGGAACGGGTTGCCGATTATCCGCATGTCACTGGCGCGCTGGCGGAGCTTTCAGGCACCGCCCTGCAATACGACGAGCGGCGCCCCAATGCAGAACGCCCCGGCGGCGTCAATGCGGACGTAATCGCGCTGAGCCAGCGGTTCGCGATGCTGATGAGCGAATATCAGCAGTCGATGGAAGACGGCAACATCACCGTGACCGAGGCCAAGCGACTGCTCAAGGAAACGACAATGCTGCAGCAGGTGCTGATCGAGATGAAACTGCACCTTGAAAACGATCACGGCGCGGCCTGACCGCCGAGTCCCCGCGGGGACATCGGGTTCAGCCGTGCTTTTGCACCACCACGGACCCCACGGAATATCCCGCCCCGAAAGAGCAGATGAGGCCATGCGCCCCGTCTGGCAAATCGCTGGAATACTTCGAAAAAGCGATGATCGAGCCCGCCGAGGAGGTATTGGCGTAATCCTGCAGGATATTGGGTTGCTCTGACGGTTCAGGCGTGCGCCCGAGCACCTTGCGCCCGATGAAATCGTTCATCGTCTTGTTGGCCTGATGGAGCCAGAGCCGCTGCAGATTTTCGGGAGTCACACCCTCTTCGGCGAGATGGCGGGCGATGTGATCCGAAACCATCGGCAGCACTTCCTTGAAAACCTTGCGGCCGTTCTGCATGAACTGCATGTCCCGCCTGTCCGCCATCCCCGCCGGGCGCGAGCGGCGCAAGTATCCGTTATTATTGCGGATATTGTTGGAGAACGCGGTGGCGCAGCGGGTAGATAAAATCTCGAAATAGGGGCCTGTTGCGTCTTCGGCGCGCTCCACCAGCGTGGCGGTGGCCACGTCGCCAAAAATGAAGTGACAGTCCCGGTCGCGCCATTCCAGATGCGCCGAACAGATTTCGGGATTGATGACCAGCGCTGCGCGAATGCTGCCGGAGCGGACCATATCGGCTGCGGCCTGAAGCCCGAAGGTCGCAGAAGAACAGGCGACATTCATGTCGAACGCAAAACCGGTCGCGCCGAGAAGTTCTTGAATTTCAATGGCTATTGCAGGGTAGGCGCGTTCCATATTGGAGGCGGCGCAAATCACCAGATCGACACCTTCAGCTGATTTCCCTGCCTGCGCGAGGGCCTGTCGGGCGGCGTCGACACCGATCTCGGCCATCAGCGAAGGTTCGTCGTCGGCGCGTTGGCGCAGCAAGGGATGCATCACCTCGGGGTCGAGCGCGCCGGTCTTGTCGATGACGTGACGCTGCCGGATGCCCGAGGCCTTTTCGATGAAATCCTCGGAAGAATACTCCTTGGCCTCGATCTCTCCCGATGCGATACGATCGGCGTTTTCTTTATTGAAAATATCGGCATAGGCATTGAAGGCCGCGACCAACTCGGCATTGGTAATGATGTTTTCAGGGGTGAAAACCCCGGTCCCGGTGATTGCTGGCGTGTACATGACGACCCTCCAAAAGCTGCTCGCTTGTCACCGCATATATGCCCTTGGGTCAAGCTGGAGAAGCCAAGGTGACGCAGCGTCGGATTGGCCGCGGGCCGCTGTTGGCAGCACGTCGGTGCGCGGCGCGC
>JBFFFS010000013.1:0-21655 GCA_041557855.1 Roseobacter sp.
AAGACCATCAGTCTCAATCCCGAGGCGGAACCCGAGATTTACGCCACGACTGAAAAGTTTGCCACGGTGATCGAGAACATGGTCTACGATGAAGAGACCAAGGAGCTTGATTTCGAAGACGACAGCCTGACGGCCAACATGCGCTGCGCCTATCCGCTGCAATACATTTCGAATGCATCCGCAACGGCTCGTGGCGGTCACCCCAAGAATATCATTATGCTGACCTGCGACGCCTTCGGTGTTTTGCCGCCGATTTCCAGGCTGACGCCGGCTCAGGCAATGTATCACTTCTTGTCGGGCTTCACGTCCAAGGTGGCCGGGACAGAGCGCGGCGTGACTGAGCCGGAGCCGACCTTTTCGACGTGCTTTGGCGCGCCTTTCATGCCGCGCCGGCCGGAGGTGTACGGTAACCTGCTGCGCGAAAAGATCGCCTCGCACGGGGCGACCTGCTGGCTGGTCAATACCGGATGGACCGGCGGGGCTTACGGTGAGGGCAGCCGCATGCCGATCAAGGCGACACGCGGCCTGCTGACAGCCGCGCTGGATGGATCGCTTGCGGACGGCGCATTCCGCAAGGATCCAAACTTCGGTTTCGCCGTACCCGTCGACGTCAAGGGCGTTCCCTCAATCCTGCTGGATCCGCGCCGCACATGGGATGACCCTGCGGCATACGACCGGCAAGCGGAAAAACTGGTCAAGATGTTCTCGAATAACTTCGAGCAGTATCTTCCCTTCATCGACGATGACGTGCGGGCAGCCGCTATTGGATAAGAACCGGGCGGCCGCGCGTTGGCGTCAGGCCGCCTCGTCCAGCATTTCCGCAATAGGCGTGTCCGCCACGTAATACAGATCCTCCTTGGTCATGTAGCCCAACATACCCTCGAACACTTCGCCCGTACCCTTGAGCACGTATTTTATGGCGTTGTGTTCGGTGTGCATGTAGCCAAAGCGCGCGGCAAACCCCTTGTAAGAAAGCGGCTTGGCCACGAACCCGAAGGAGTAATCCGGCTGCCACCGTGTCAGCGCCGTCAGAAAAGCATGACGGCCCAACATCGGCGCTAATCCGGTCCCGCGGAATTGTCCCTTTTCGCCGCCGATCCAGAATTCACCATGATAAACTACGGACCCCGTTATGCGCTTGGCACCGGGACCCGGTCGATAGCGCGAGCGGGTATAATCGATGTCGATGAAAGACGGCTCAAACTCCTTTAGGTTGCGCAAAAGATAGTCACTCAGACGCATGTGCGCGAGGTTGAGCCTTTTCATCGCCTGCGTGTGGACAATCTTCCCGGCGCTATCCCGCCCGATCAACCAAATCGCGTTGTCTTCGCCTAGATCGTATTTGGTAGGTTCAAAGGGCTCTCCCAGCACGTGATCAGGTCGCGCCGTTGCAAGTAGTCGCCTGTATTCCTCAAAACCCGTGCCGGTGGATATTGTCACCCCCACGCGTTGGAGCAAGTCCAGGCTGGTCGCAAACAGATAGTTTTCCTGGGTGTTGTAGTGAATGGTCATCATGCGCCTCCGTGGTTAATGGACGCTCTGATAATAGCCTAACCCTCGGTTTTCTGCTCGAATTTTAAAGTCGCCGGGGATGCCGGCATAACCAGCTCTTCCGGCATGGAACGGATGGTGTCTTTGTCGAGACCTTCTATCTCGACTTCGTAGCAGCGATCGACGACGGAAATCAGCGCAAAGGTTCCATCGGGGAAACGCCCTGCCAGCAGAAGACGGGCGTATGAGATCGGAACAAAGGGACCGTCAGGCTCTCGCCTAAGTTGTGTATGAAGATGATCAAGTCGCGTATTCTGATGTATCGCCGCGTCCTCAAAAGGCTCAACCATGAGGTGCGCGATCTCGTCCCCAGCTGGCAAACCGTACATATTTCGGCCGATACTGGAACGCGCGGCGGCCCATCCTGACCACGAAACATACGAGCAATCATCCCCGATTTCGACGCAAATCCAACCATTGGGGGAATCGCGAAACACCATGAAATAAGGGCGAACATGCGCCATTGCCGGATCTTCGAGCGCACCGCCCGCCATAGCCCAGGCCCTGAAACATTCGCGGAAAAGGGATCTGTTGCAGGTCCATATCTCACCGATCGGGCGTTGCTGCAGCCAGAAGCTCCGACCCTCTGGCAGCTGCGCATGGACACATTGCATACCGTTGTGATGACTCACATGCCCCATGAGCCACGATCTGCCCCGTGCAAGGATGTCCAGCGCCTCCGGCAAGGCCCTGTGGCCCGCATCGGTCAGACGGTACTGCCGTTCCTCAACGGTGAAGAGTTCAACCCCCTTTGCAGCCTCCAACTGAGTGATGTGGCGGCGCACAGTCTGCCGGGTACTGCCCAACTCCCTGACCGCGTGACTGAGGTTCAACGTGCGCGCGAGCGTCGTGAAGGACCGGATCATCTCGTAAAGCAGCCCGAGCGATTCGGCCTGTTTGCGGCTGTCCGCAGAGACGACCGCGTCGGAACTGGAAGAGGCGACAATCTTGTTCATTCACAGCAATGGTAAATAAATCACCCAACAATGCAACATTTTTCACCCATCCCTTGTATATTTTTGGTCAAAAAAAGGATACATGTTCCCAATTGAACCAAAATCCGATTCCCGCGATGAGTGAAGAGAATTATCCACAAGAGGTGTTAAACAGTTATGTCCCATCCCGTTGATGTCCACGTTGGCCGTAAATTGAAGCAGATCCGGACCATGCGCCGCATGTCCCAGACAGATGTGGCGAAGGAACTCGATTTGTCCTTCCAGCAGATTCAGAAATACGAAATCGGTTCCAACCGCATCGCAGCCAGCCGTCTGTACGAACTGTCCAAGATTCTCGATGTGCCTACATCTTATTTCTTCGAAGGACTGGACAGCGCGACGGATACATCCAGTCAGCGCGATCCAGGGCTTGAGATCATGACAGCACTGGCAGCCATCCGTGACGACACGATCAAGTCGCGCATCGTTACCTTCATCGAGGACGTGTCCGGCGTCACCGTCGCTCGCCAAGGCTGATCCCGACCCTTCGGAACAAGCAACCTGACCGGGTGTAGCGCTCCGGCGCACGTCCGTGTTCCGGTCTAAGACCATCACAGCCGCAGCATCATCGATGCATGCGGCATTCGTCGTTAATATCGTCCAATTTCTACGCTGCAGCGCAATAATACTTAACGGAATTGGTAATTTTAAACCAAATTGACGCACATTTGTGTATTTTTGTTGCGCTGCACCTGCGAAAGACCTACACCACGGACGACTGAAAAAAGGATGATCCAATGGCCCATGACGGACAAGACCCGAGCCTGCACACTTCCGTCGTCCTAGACGATTTGCTGGCACTGACGGCGGCCGCGCTGCCGCCTGTCGACGCACTTCTGGAAGCCGCGAAAGCACGGGTTCGCGCTCTGGTCAGTGAAGATGGTCGGGTGTCGGGTGCACTGATCGAGGCGCATCAGACGGCCGCACATGGTCTTGCCTGGCTAGCCACCTATACGCAGGCTCTCAAACAGATGCAGAAATGGGCCGAAAGCCAGAACGCCAACGGGACGTTTGGAGAAACCGAGCAGCTTTTGCACCAGATCGCCTTTGGCGAATACCTCTGGCAGATTGCAGGCGGCATCCAGATGAACCAGTCCGAAGTCGTGCGCCCGCAGGACCTTGGGCTTGTGCCGGCGGATCTCGCCGGTCTGATGCACCCCGCCATCATGACGCTGACTCAAAAGGCAAACTCCCAAGCGGCCCGTACACGGCTTGTGGCACTGATGCAGGAACACGCGGCCAACATCACGGTAGGCAATTGCGGCCTTGATGAAGAGCTGGAAATGATTCGCGCCCAGTTCCGCCGCTACGCACTGGAAAAAGTGGAACCTCACGCGCATGAGTGGCACCTCAAAGACGAGTTGATCCCGCTTGAGGTCATTGAAGAACTGGCCGAGATGGGCGTCTTCGGTCTCACCATTCCTGAGGAATATGGAGGCTTCGGGCTGAGTAAAGCCTCCATGTGCGTGGTATCCGAAGAATTGTCGCGCGGATACATAGGTGTCGGCTCGCTGGGCACCCGGTCAGAGATAGCCGCCGAACTGATACTTGCCGGCGGCACCGACGCGCAGAAAGAGAAATGGCTGCCGCGCATCGCTTCCGCGGAAACCTTGCCGACGGCGGTGTTCACCGAACCAAATACCGGGTCGGATCTTGGCAGTCTGCGCACCCGCGCGGTGAAGGACGGTGACGATTACCGCATCACCGGCAACAAGACATGGATCACTCATGCCGCCCGTACGCATGTGATGACGCTGCTTGCCCGGACCGATCCGGACACGACCGATTACCGCGGCCTTTCGATGTTTCTTGCGGAGAAGACACCCGGCGATGAGGCGAATCCCTTCCCCACCGAAGGCATGACCGGCGGCGAGATCGAAGTGCTGGGCTATCGCGGCATGAAGGAGTACGAGCTTGGTTTCGACAACTTCCACGTCAAAGGGGAAAACCTGTTGGGCGGCCAAGAAGGCAAGGGTTTCAAGCAGCTTATGGAAACCTTCGAATCCGCAAGGATTCAGACAGCTGCGCGCGCCATCGGGGTCGCACAATCAGCACTTGATATCTCCATGCAATACGCACAGGACCGCAAGCAGTTCGGCAAGGCATTGATCGAATTCCCACGCGTGTCAGGCAAACTGGCCATGATGGCGGTCGAGATCATGATCGCACGCCAGCTGACCTATTTTTCCGCCTTCGAGAAGGATGAAGGCCGCCGCTGCGATGTCGAGGCCGGCATGGCCAAACTGCTGGGTGCGCGCGTAGCCTGGGCCGCAGCCGACAACGGGCTGCAGATTCACGGCGGCAATGGATTCGCGCTGGAATACAAGATCAGCCGTGTACTCTGCGATGCGCGCATTCTGAACATATTCGAAGGGGCCGCAGAGATTCAGGCACAGGTCATTGCAAGGCGCATCCTCGGCTAAGCGGTGGCGTAATAATCGCCTGGCAAGATGGATTCCAAAAGGCGGTGAAGCGTAGGTCCCAATACGGCATCCTACTTCATGGGATTGCCGCGGTCGCGAAACAGACGGCCGCCGCGCCTTCGCGCTTGCAGCATAGCGCGCGTCTGCCTATGCCTAGAGCATGAAACGCCAACGCCTCTCCCGGGATTCATGGATCGACGCGGGGCTAAACGCCCTGGTTGCCAAGGGGCCTGCTGCGCTCGCTGCAGAGCCGCTGGCCCGTGATCTCAATACGACTAAGGGCTCATTCTACTGGCATTTCAAGGATGTACCTGAATTTCAATCCGCGTTGCTAAAACGCTGGCAAAGTGCCGCCTTTGCCGAAGTGGTAGCTGCACTGGCCGAAGAGGGCACTGCGGAAGAACGGTTGCGTCGATTCGGAAAGCGGACGCTCAATAACAAGTACGACCCCGCGTTGCGGGCCTGGGCGGCGACGGACAAAACGGTTGCCAAGGCGGTAGCGCAGGTCGATGCCGAACGGCTTACCTATGTGGCCAACCTGCTGCGGCACATCGGAATTACAAACGACGATTTTGCCCGCAGTTGCCTCGGCGCGCTGATCGGACTGCCCTCTCTGGGCAGCAAGGCCAGCGCCGGCAAGGCCTTCGAAACCATGGTGGACCTGGTTCTGGCCCTGAAATGACTGTGTGCCGGGCGGGGTGGTTGGCCCTGGTCTTGCTGACGTCAGCCTGCGCCCGCGACGAAACCCTTTCTGCCTATGGAGCGGCGGGCAAAACCTGGGTCCTGCAAGAGATCGACGACGAGCCATTCGATGACCATGCGACGCTCAACTTCCCGCAGCCGGGTGGTCTTGTAGCGCAAACAGATTGCGCCACTTTCAACGCAAGGATCGAAGTCCCCTACCCTTGGTTCGATCTCGGACCCATTGCTGTGACGCATCGGACCTGTACGCAGAATGCTGTCGAAAAGCGCTATCTTGCCGCTCTCGCAGAGATGAGTCTGTCCGAAGTCCTCGGCGACGTTTTGCTGCTCTCCACGCCTGAGGGGCGAAGCATGGTCTTTACAGCCGCCGCGCGAAAGCCTCGATGAACCGCGCCCGCGCTTCAGGCAAGGGTTTATTGCCCAGATCATGCGCCAGATGGGCGGTCAGGAAATAGCCCGTGGTCTTGAAAGCTTCGGCGATCTCGGCATCATTTCCGTCTCCGCGACCGCGCAGCACATCCGGCAAGGGCAAAAGCCGGTCGGCCCAGTCTCCCGCACCCACCCGGGAAACGGCGCGCCCGGTTTTCGGCGACACGAAGGCAAGATCCTCGGTGCTGCCCGTGACCGCGCACCGTTCCAGATCCAACGCATAGCCCATCTCGTTCAGCAGCCGCATTTCCCAGCGCAGATAGGCCAAGGGCCAAATCTCCTCCTGACCCAGCAGATCCAGCAAACGCTCGCTTTCATGGTAGAGCTTAGGATGCGCCTCGCGCTCCGGCAGGCAGAAACTCAGCAAAGCCGTCATCGCGTTGAGACCGGCCAGAGCCAGACGGTCCTGCATCGCCGCTACCGTGCGGCTCCTGACCGGCTCGACCTGAAAACTGCCAATGTGGTCCTCAAGCCGCGCCCGCCACAATACGTCAAGCTGCGCCCCCTGTTGCAGAACGGGCGCGATGCGCCGGCTCGTCCCTCCACGCACAACACCGGCATGACGCCCCTTGCTGGGTGTGAATACCTCGATGATGGCGGATGTCTCGCCGTGGCGGCGCACATTTAGCAGGATACCCTGGTCGCGCCACTCCATCAGCTCAACCCCGGCTGATCCAGCATATGGCGTCCCAGACGATCCTCCACCTCGATCACCCAGATGTCCGGATCCCTTGATAATTGCCGGGTGATCAGCGCATCCATATCCGCCTCCGGCCCTTTTTCAAGTATCGACCACACCCGCCTGTCATCCAGCAAATCGTAGCTGCGTTGAAATACCGTTGCTTCGCCGTCCAGCGTGTTGAGCTTGACCAGAACACTGCCCGCAGTGTCATCGCCATGCGCCACCACGAAGGCCGGAATCTCAAGCATCCGCAACCTCGCCAGATAGGCATCGACCCAAAAGCGCGCCGTCAGCCGTACCATACGCCTGTAATACTCTTGATCGGGCTGGAAATATCAGCGCCGGAACTCCCCGAAGATTCAAGCTGCTCAGGTGTTCCCATCTTTGAACTCCAGCCCCATCTCCGAATAACGCTCTGCCTCATCCAGCCAATTCGGCCGGACCTTCACCTGCAGGAACAAATGAACCCGGCGTCCCAGAAAGGTCTCGAGTTCCTCGCGGGCGGCCTTCGAAACCGCCTTGATGGTCTCACCCTTATGCCCCAGCACAATGCCCTTGTGCCCGTCGCGGACCACGTAGATCAGCTGTTCGATCCGCGCTGAGCCATCCTTGCGTTCCTCCCAGCTTTCGGTCTCCACGGTCAACTGGTAGGGCAATTCCTGATGCAACCGCAGCGTCAGCTTTTCGCGGGTCATCTCGGCGGCAATCATCCGCATCGGCAAATCCGCGATCTGGTCTTCCGGATAAAGCCATGGTCCCTCGGGAAGAATCCCGGCAAGCCACGTTCGCAACCGCTCCACGCCGTGTCCGCGTTCGGCAGAAATCATGAAGGTCTCGGCAAACGGATAGCGCGCATTGAGGTCCTTGCTCAGGCCCAGAAGCGCTTCGGGGTTCACCCTGTCGATCTTGTTCAGTGCCAGCGCAACTGTCCGACCTTCGCCGATGTCCGCCAGCCCCTCGATGATACGCTCCACGCCTTCCGTTACTCCTCGGTGCGCCTCGACCATCAGAACCACCACATCGGCATCTGCAGCCCCGCCCCAGGCGGCGGCCACCATCGCCCGGTCAAGCCGCCTCCGCGGCTGGAACAATCCGGGCGTATCCACGAAGACGATCTGTGTGTCCGCTTCCATCGCAACCCCGCGAATACGCGCGCGGGTCGTCTGCACCTTATGCGTAACGATCGAAACCTTGGCACCGACCATTCGGTTCAAGAGCGTCGATTTGCCGGCGTTCGGCTCTCCGATCAGGGCAACAAAGCCCGCCCGCGTGGTCATTGGCTGTCCTCCACCTTGGCCATCAGCGCCTGCGCCGCCGCCTGTTCCGCCTGCCGCTTGCTGCCCGCCGTCGCCTGCGCCTGAGCGCCAGTCTCGAGCCGCGCGGCAATCGTGAATTCGGGGGCATGATCCGGCCCCGTACGCTTCAGTTCCTCGTAACGCGGCGGGGCCAGCCCTCGGGCCTGTGCCCATTCCTGCAAGGCGGTTTTCGGATCACGCGCATCCTCCTCCACGTTACGGACCCGTGCCCCCCAGAGGCGCAGGGTCATTTCACGTGCCGCCTCGAAGCCACCGTCGAGATAGACGGCGGCAATCACCGCCTCCATGCCGTCGCCAAGCAATGCCAGCTTGCGCCGCCCGCCTGACAGCATCTCGGACCGCCCCAGCCGCAGCACCGCGCCCAGGTCGATCTCACGGGCGACATCGGCACAGGTCTCCTTGCGAACCAGCGCATTGAAACGGGGGGCGAGTTGCCCTTCGGTCGCACTGGCATCCAGCGCGAACAGGGCTTCGGCCATCACTAGCCCGAGAACCCGGTCGCCCAGAAATTCCAGCCGCTGATTGTCATCCCTGTTCGGAGAGGAGCGAGAGGCGTGGGTTACAGCCTGCGCCAGCAGTTCAGGCCTTGAAAAGACATGGCCTATCCGGTCCTGAAAGGACCTCAATTCCGCGGAGAGTTTCACTCGACCCTCTTGAAGAACCTGTCACCGCGCCAGGTCCAGAAAAACAGCATCGAGCGCCCTCCCGAAGAGAACATTACCCGGTCCGCGCGCCCAATCAGGTTTTCGTAAGGCACGAAACCGACGCCTTGTACCTGCTGTGCGAGACGGCTATCGGCCGAGTTGTCACGGTTGTCACCCATGAAAAAGTAGTGCTTTTCCGGAACCGTATAGACGCCGGTATTGTCAGACGACTGCATCACGATATCCAGGACGTTGTATGTCCGGCCATTAGGCAGAGTCTCAGCCGCTCGGGCTTTCAGACATTCTCCTCCATCGCCGACCGGACCGCTCATGCAGCGCGGTCGGCGGCGTTCGGGCCCTTGTGGCTGCATGATTTCGGCGAAGGTGCCATTCGGCTGCTGCGGGACTTCCTCACCGTTGAGAATGATGGTCCCGTTCCGCATCTGGATCGTGTCCCCCGGCAGACCGATCAACCGCTTGATGTAATCCCGTCCGGATACCGGGTGCCGGAAGACGATCACATCGCCGCGCTTCGGTTCCCCGCCGAAAATACGCGTGTTGTCGCCGTCGATGAAGCCGCAGATATCCTTGGCGTCGATGTCCACGCCGAAGCGCGGCAACATCAGGCTCGGGCACGAGGCGTAGGAGTAGCCATACGCCATCTTGTTAACGAAGAGGAAATCTCCGACCAGCAAGGTCTCTTTCATGGAGCCGGATGGAATCCAGAATGGCTGAAAGAACAAGGTCCGGAAAACCCCTGCGATCAACAGGGCGTAGACGATCGTTTTCACTGTCTCGACGAAAGCGTTACCTGATTTTTCTTTATTGGCGGCCACGGGACGTGCTCCATCATTGGTTTGCGTCGTAATGAGCGTCGTGACCGGTACTGTCAAGCCAGCCGCCGGCAAGCTTCCGCGCCGCGCCCGTGTTGCCGGGGCTTCAGGCGCTTTTCGGCAAGGCTTCGATAACCACAAAGGCCTGAGCCCAGGGGTGGTCGTCCGTCAACGTCACATGAATGACCGCTTCGAAACCCTCCGGTGTCATTGCGTCCAGCCGTTCCTTAGCCCATCCGGTGACATGCATGACAGGTTGGCCCGAAGACAGGTTCGTCACCGACATGTCCTTCCAGGCGATGCCCATCGCCAATCCTGTGCCCAAAGCCTTAGAACACGCCTCCTTTGCGGCCCATCTCTTCGCGTAAGTCCCCGCGGTATCATGCCGCCGCTCGGCCTTGCGTTGTTCGATGTCGGTAAATACCCGGTTGCGAAACCGGTCGCCAAAGCGGTCCAGTGTGCCCTGAATGCGCTCAATATTGGCAAGGTCGGTGCCGACGCCAAGGATCATGCCCCGAACTCCGCAGCTAAGGATACCGCACAATCGCCTCTTACGGCACGAGGCAGAACCAGCGAAACGAAGATGACGGTCAAAAATTTTCCCCGGTTGGAATGCTTACTTGTCGGAGAATTGCTGGCCTTTGAGTTCGGTTGCAAGTCCAATCGAATATCCCAGCCTCAGAAGTACCCAGACCACCGCGATCATCAGCATAAAGGCAAGCGCCCGTCCTGTGGCTTCGATCTCCGCCAATTCCGCGAGGTCCTGCTGGTCCGAGATCAGCCGCGGGATAATGATGCAAAGCGCCATGAGGGTAACCATCGCGGTCATGCGCAGGCTGGCAAGCCAGCACAAGCGGCCAGAGGGTCGGACCTGATAGCGGCGACCAAAGACCTGACCTTCCACCATGGACGCGATGACGAGGGGCAGAATGACCAGCACCACGATGCTGGCTTCAAGTCCGGTGACGTTTTGAATGATGAGCATGCCCATGAACGTCGCCAAGAAGGCGAACGCAAAATTCAAACAAAACCAGATACCGCGGAACAGCATGGTCGATCCTTCATGCGCCCCGACCCGAAACACAACCTGCGGGAGAAGTATGGTTTTTTTTTGAGCTTCTGATGGCGAAAGCCGGACTATCCATCTCTATCGAGTGACAATTTGTTTCACCTCAACTCGCCGAAGCGATGTGTTCCGACCAGCAACCGACCCTCGATATGCTGACCGCATGCGCCCGGCAATCGCTTCGATGAGGGTCCGCCCGCATTGAACCCACGGCGAAACAGCTACCAGCCACGCGGAAAAAGGTTTTTTCAGGTGATTGACCCGCTTTCTCGCAGATCAGGCTCGCGCCTCATCCATCAGGCGACGCATCTCTGCGATCGCAGGCGCAAGCCCCAGAAAGATGGATTCTCCAATCAGGAAATGACCGATATTCAGTTCCATCACCTCCGGAAATGCTGCAACGGGCTGCACCGTATCATAAGTGAGGCCATGCCCGGCGTGTACTTCAAGCCCCAGATCATGGGCAAAGGATGCCATTTCCCGCAAGGCTGCAAGCTCGGTGTCCCGTGCCTCGAAGTTCCCTTCGGCATGGGCGTCACAGTACGCACCCGTGTGCAGCTCGATCACTTGAGCGCCGATCCGGTGAGCCGCCTCGATCTGGCGTTTATCGGCAGCGATGAAGATCGACACACGGCACCCCGCATCGCGCAGAGGCGCGATGAAATGCGCAAGCCTGTTTTCCTCGCGCGCCACTTCAAGACCGCCTTCCGTCGTACGTTCTTCGCGCTTTTCCGGCACGATGCAGACCGCATGCGGTTTATGACGGAGAGCGATACGCTGCATTTCACCTGTAGCGGCCATTTCAAAGTTCAGCGGGACCGACAGAACCTCCATCAGACCGTCGATATCCGCATCCGAAATATGGCGGCGGTCTTCGCGCAGATGCGCAGTGATGCCATCTGCTCCTGCGTCCTGGGCAATCTTCGCCGCGCGCAGCGGATCAGGATAGGCCCCACCGCGCGCATTGCGTACGGTCGCAACATGATCGATGTTCACGCCAAGGCGCAGTTTCCCCAGATTGGTCATGATGAGCCCCTTCGAAAAAGTTCTGATTATTCCCCGGCAGACGGTTGATCCGCCTTGTTTTTGGCATCTGCCTTGGCCGCGGCCTTTGCCTTCATCGCTTCGAGCTTAGCCTTAATCATCCCCTTGCGGCGCGCCTGATAGACGCGCACCAAAGGCACTGTCAGATAGTAGCAGAGCGTTGCAAAAAAGATCCCCGGCAGGATACCACCCACCATGTAGGGAAAGAAAATCTCTTCGTAAAAGACAGACAGATGTGACCAGTCGGCGGTCGCGTCGGTGAAAATCGCCAGAAAGTTGGCCTTCAGATCTGCGCCCGCATCAACGAATTTGCCTCCGAAAGAACGATCTACCGGCGCAAGAGCGCGGTCCCCCAGCAGCCAATGACCGGTCTGCAAAGCGGCGACGCCGATCGGCACATAGGTCAGCGGGTTACCGAAAAATGTGGCCATCAGCGACGCGATCACATTCCCGCGCATCACCGTTGCAAGTCCGGCCGCGATGAAGAAGTGAAACCCGTAAAACGGCGTGAAGGACGCGAATACCCCGGCAAAAACACCCCGCGCGATGCGTTCCGGGCTGTCGGGAAGCCGGCGCATCCGGTGCTTGACGTATTGAAACGCACGCGACCACCCACCCCGCGGCCACAGGGCATCCAGCACGGCACGAGGCCAGCTTTTAGGATCTCTGCGTTTGAAAACCATGGGGTTCCTTATTCATACTCAGCGTGACGTTGACGGCGCCAATTCACCCCGAAAATGTGACCGCCTCGTGACGTTGTTCAGGCATCAGGCAGGTGTTTCCGTTATTCCTTGCGACATGTTGCGGTACCGGGAGATCGCGGCCACGTCGCTTTCCGCCTCCAGTGTCAGCATCAGCGAATGAAGATGCGCTAAGTCCCGCAATTCCACATAGATCAGCAACCGGTAAAAGTCAGGTTTCCGATCAATGAATTGCAAATCTGAGATATTCGCGCGGGTCTCTCCAATCAAGGTGCAAATTCGTCCCAGGGTCCCCGCATCATTGTTGAGCGTCACGTCCAGTGTCGCCCCGTAGACTGCCGGGTGAGAACCATCATGCCAGGCAAGATCAACCCAACGGTCGGTCTGCTCTTCATAGGCACTGAGACGGTCGCAATCGATGGCATGTACAACCACGCCGCGCCCTTTGAAAGTAATGCCGACAATTCGTTCGCCCGGCAGCGGTTGGCAGCAGAAGGCCCGCTCAAAGGACTGCCCGGGCGACAGGCCAACAACCGCGCGTTTGGCGTCGACCTTGTCACCAGCCTTGGGTTTGAGTTCCGGATAGACGGCCTGAACCACTTCACGCCCCGAGATATCCGCACTGCCCAGACGCGCCAGCAGATCGTTGCGGTCCTTGAACCGCATCGTACGCGCCGCCGTCGCCAGCGCCTTATCGGTGGCTTTGCGGCCAACGTGCTCAAAAGCGGAGCGGGCCAGTTCGCGTCCCAGTTTGACAAACCGCGCCTTGTCTTCTTCCCGCAAAGCCCGCCGGATCGCCGCACGGGCCTTGCCGGTCACTGCGATATCCAGCCATGTGGACTGCGGGCTTTGCCCTTCCGCCGTGATTATTTCAACGGACTGCCCGTTCTTGAGACGCGTCCAGAGCGGAACGCGCATGTGATCGACCTTGGCGCCCACACAGGCTGATCCGATCCGCGTATGGATCGCAAAGGCAAAGTCAATCGGCGTGGCGCCACGCGGCAGTTTGACCACCTCGCCCTTGGGCGTGAAGCAGAAGACCTGGTCGGAATACATCTCCAGCTTGACCGCCTCGAGGAAATCTTCGTGATCATCCTCTGCATCGAATTGCTCGGTCAGCGTCGTGATCCACTTGGCCGGATCTACGGCAAAGGGGTTCTGGCTGCGCACGCCATCGCGGTAAGACCAGTGCGCCGCGACACCGGTTTCGGCCACGTCATGCATCTGGCTGGTGCGGATCTGTACTTCGACCCGCTTACCGTCACGCCCCGACACCGTCGTGTGAATGGAGCGATAACCGTTCGATTTCGGCTGGCTAATGTAATCCTTGAACCGTCCCGGCACCGCCCGCCAGCGCTGGTGAATAGCACCAAGCGCGCGGTAACAGTCCTCTTCGCTGTGAGTAATGATACGGAAGCCGTAACTGTCGGAAAGGCGGCTGAAACTCTGATCTTTCTGCTGCATTTTACGCCAGATGGAATAGGGTTTCTTGGCCCGTCCGAAAACCTCCGCATCGACGCCGGCCTTGTCCAGTTCCAGCCGCATGTCACCGGTGATCCGCTGAATCACGTCGCCGGTCTCGCGCTGCAGGTTGATGAACCGCCGGATGATCGAGGCGCGCCCTTCCGGGTTCAGGACACGGAAGGCCAGGTCCTCTAGTTCCTCGCGCATCCACTGCATACCCATGCGCCCGGCCAGCGGCGCAAAGATATCCATGGTCTCACGCGCCTTCTGCGCCTGTTTTTCCTGGCGCATCGCCTTGATCGTGCGCATGTTGTGCAGCCTGTCCGCAAGCTTCACGAGGATCACCCGCAGATCCTTGGACATGGCCATAAAGAGTTTGCGGAAGTTCTCGGCCTGCTTGGTCTCGTTCGAATTGAGCTGCAGGTTGGTCAGCTTTGTGACGCCGTCGACCAGGCCCGCGACCTCGTCTCCGAAGCGCGATGCGACTTCCTTGTAGGAGGCTTTGGTATCCTCGATTGTGTCGTGCAGCAGGGCCGTGATGATCGTGGCGTCGTCAAGCTGCTGCTCCGTCAGGATTGCAGCGACCGCCACCGGATGATTGAAATACAGCTCGCCCGAGTGCCGCCTCTGCCCCTCGTGCATGTCGCGGCCATACTCGTAGGCCGCGCGGATCAGCGATTGATTGGTTTTGGGATTATACCGCGTCACCAGCGCGGTCAGGTCGTCGGCAGAGATATCGAGGTGGTCGCCGTCTTTCATGCCGTCTGCCCTTCAGGCAGGTGCGGGCTGGGGTCAGCCTTGCCCCTGCGCTGCCATCAGCTGCCGGAGCAGCATCTCTTCGGACATGCTGTCTTCTTCCGGCTTGTCCTGCTCAGCCCCCATGAGCAACGCCATTGCGTCCTCTTCGGGCTCATCCACTTCGATCTGGCTCTGGTTGCTTTCGATCAGACGCTCGCGCAGATCGTCGGCGCTCTGTGTCTCGTCTGCTATTTCCCGCAGCGCCACCACCGGATTCTTGTCGTTATCACGGTTCACGGTCACGGCGGACCCGGTGGAGATTTCGCGTGCGCGGTGCGCGGCCAGCATCACCAGTTCGAACCGGTTGGGTACTTTATCAACGCAATCTTCAACTGTAACGCGGGCCATGGAGCTCTCCATCCATCGAATAGGGTCAGAAGTGGGTTATCTAGGGCGATCCCGCCAGATTTACAAGCGGATAGTGACGCTCAGAGGGGTACGACTTCATCTCTCAGCGCCTTAGGCAGCGCATCCAGCATCGCCCCCACGCTCAGACCGGTCACCGGATGGACCCAATTCGCGGCCACCTGCGCCAGAGGGACGAGTACGAAAGCGCGTTCGGCGAGCCTGGGATGGGGCAGTATCAGCCCGTCCGGCACTCGCCTCATTTGCTCTTCAAGCGGCATTTTCGTCCATTCTTCATGTGTTTGCCGGTCGGGGAGGACAAGATCGTCAAACGCGACGAGGTCCAGATCGATTGTGCGCGGACCCCAGCGCTTGGTTCGGTCGCGCCCAAAATCCTTCTCGATACCGTGCAATGCAGACATCACCTCGGCAGCCGGTAAATCCGTCTCTACCGCCACAGCCCCATTAAGGAATTCCGGCCCCGATCCTTTCGGGAATGCAGGTGTTCGGAACAGGTCGCTGCGATGGCGAATCACCCCGACCTCCCGACCTATCCGATCGAGGGTACCAGCTATCGTCTGTTCAACAGAAAAATAGCCAAAAGGTATATTTGACCCAAGGGCAATTAATGCGATTGACCGGATTTGTGGCAGATTTCCGTGATTTTTTTCAGATTTGGCGTCTTGCGACACGTTGAGAATTCCCTATTTTACGATGCGTCGCGTCGCTGAACATTTATTTTTTTTTCTTCACAAGCACCAGCGCCCCGGCCCATCGAAAGGACACTTGATGTTTTACAAGGACGAACGGCTCGCGCTGTTCATCGACGGATCGAATCTGTACGCAGCTGCAAAGTCGCTTGGTTTCGATATCGACTACAAATTGCTTCGCCAGGAATTCATGCGCCGCGGCAAACTGCTCCGTGCCTTCTATTATACGGCTCTATTGGAAAACGACGAGTATTCGCCCATCCGGCCACTGGTCGATTGGCTGAACTACAATGGCTTCACGATGGTGACCAAGCCCGCCAAGGAATATACCGACAGCATGGGCCGCCGGAAGGTAAAGGGGAACATGGACATCGAACTGGCTGTCGATGCGATGGAACTGGCCCCGCGGGTCGATCACATCGTATTGTTCTCGGGCGATGGCGATTTCCGCCCGCTGGTCGAGAGCCTGCAGCGTTCCGGAGTGCGCGTTTCCGTCGTCTCGACGATCCGCAGTCAGCCGCCGATGATTTCGGACGAGCTGCGGCGGCAGGCAGACAACTTCATCGAACTGGACGAGCTGAAGGATGTGATTGGCCGCCCGCCGCGCGAGTATCCCGAGGCCGGGTAATCCGCGACCGGACCGCGTGCTGCCCTCTGGACGCGCGCAGGCCAAACGCTTACCTCTGGTGCCACCAACCGGAGACCTGCATGACCAAGCCCGAACTGACACTGTATCTGGCCGCCCCGCGTGGATTCTGCGCGGGCGTCGACCGCGCGATCAAGATCGTCGAGATGGCATTGGAGAAATGGGGGGCGCCCGTCTATGTGCGCCACGAAATCGTGCACAACAAGTTCGTCGTGGACGGACTACGTGAGAAGGGTGCGGTTTTCGTCGAGGAATTGTCCGAATGCCCCGATGACCGGCCTGTGATTTTCTCGGCCCATGGCGTGCCGAAATCGGTGCCACAGGCAGCCGCGGCCCGCGAGATGGTCTTTGTCGATGCCACCTGCCCGCTCGTCAGCAAGGTTCATATCGAGGCGCAGCGCCACGCCGATAACGGCCTGCAGATGATCATGATCGGCCACGCCGGCCACCCCGAAACCATCGGCACCATGGGGCAGCTGCCCGCCGGAGAGGTGCTGCTCGTCGAAACCGCCGAGGATGTGGCGACGGTCGAAGTACGCGATCCAGAGCGCCTTGCCTATGTCACGCAGACGACGCTCAGCGTGGACGATACCGCCGATGTGGTTGCCGCCCTCAAGGCGCGCTTTCCCAAGATCGTAGGGCCGCACAAGGAAGACATTTGTTATGCCACCACCAACCGTCAGGAAGCGGTGAAGGCGATGGCGCCCAAATGCGACGCGATGCTGGTGGTTGGCGCTCCCAACTCCTCGAATTCGAAACGTCTGGTCGAGGTTGGCGCCCGCGCAGGCTGTCGGTATTCGCAACTGGTGCAGCGCGCCGACGATATTGACTGGCGCGCACTTGAAGGCATCTCGAGCGTCGGCATCACCGCCGGAGCCTCCGCCCCCGAAGTCCTGATCAACGAGGTCATCGCTGCCTTCGAGGCGCGCTACGACGTGACCCGCGACATGGTTGAAACCGCCGTCGAGAACGTCGAGTTCAAAGTGCCCCGCGTCCTGCGCGAACCCGCATGACATACCGCACCGCCGGACAGATCAAAATCCGCAGGACCAAACCGACAACCCGCCTATGACAAGAATACCGACCGCCCCGCTCCTGCTTGGCCTTGCCGGCCTCATCCCATTCGTCTGGGGTGCACTGACCTATCTTATCGAGCCCCTCGCGGCATGGGGGGCGCAATCGCTCGGCTCCCGCTTCATCGGGCCGTACATCCAGCTTTTCTACGGCTCGGTGATCCTGTCTTTCATGTCCGGCGTGCTCTGGGGCTTTGCCACCAAGGCCAGCGGCGCGCGGGCGGCGACGGGATACGGGCTGTCGGTCATCCCGGCGCTCTGGGCGTTTTTCATGACCGGCGGCGGCCCAACCACCGCCGGCATGAACCTGATTTTCGGATTTCTGGGCCTGCTCGTTCTCGATTTCGCCTTCTCCGCCTGGGGATTGACGCCACGCTGGTGGATGACGCTGCGTATCCTGCTGACAACGGTCGTGATCGCCTGCCTGGCCGTGGGTGTTTTCCTGTGAGAACCGGCAAGGCATCAAGTGGCAAACGCGCAATGGCGAGGTGCCAAGCCCTTGTGCGGCTTTTCGGAGACGCTGCCCGTGCCTGAGCTTTTCGCCTATACCGACGGGGCCTGTTCAGGCAATCCCGGCCCGGGCGGCTGGGGGGTGCTTTTGCGCGCCATGAACGGAGAGACCGTGGTCAAGGAGCGCGAGCTCAAAGGTGGTGAGGCACAGACAACCAACAACAGGATGGAACTACTCGCCGCCATCAACGCACTTGAGAGCCTCAGCCGCGAATCCAGCATAACCATCGTGACAGACAGCAACTACGTCAAAAACGGGATCACCAGTTGGATTCACGGCTGGAAACGCAACGGCTGGAAGAATGCCGCCAAAAAGCCCGTCGCCAACGCCGAACTCTGGCAGCGGCTGGATGCCGCGAACGCGCGCCATGACGTGACATGGGAATGGATCAAGGGACACACCGGGCACCCGGAAAACGAGCGCGCGGATGAACTGGCCCGGGCCGGCATGGCACCATTCAAACCGTGACGGTCCTGTCCTTTCTCGACTATGCGAGCGTCTTCATCTTTGCGCTGACAGGTGCCCTCGTGGCCAGCCGCCAGCAGCTCGATATCGTGGGCTTTGCCTTCGTATCCTGCCTGACCGCCGTCGGCGGCGGCACCCTGCGCGACGTGCTGCTGGACCGCAATCCGATTTTCTGGATCGCGCAACCCGCCTATATCGGTGTTGCCTGCGCCGCCGCACTCATCGTGTTCTTTACTGCCCATCTTTTCGAAAGCCGCCTGCGTACCTTGCTCTGGCTCGACAGCTTCGCATTGGCCGTGGCGGTGCCCGCCGGCACAGGGGTCGCGCTGTCGCTCGAGCAGCCCGGTCTCGTGGTGGTTCTGATGGGCACCATCACCGGCTGCATGGGCTGGCTGTTGCGCGATGTTGTCCTCGATGATGTGCCCACGGTTCTCAAACAGGGCGAGCTTTACGTGACCTGCGCCTTCGCGGGCGCGACCATCGCAACCCTGATCCGGCCCCTGTTTGAAACCGCCCTGTTTCCGCTGCTGATCTGTGCGGCGACCACATGGGCTTTGCGGGCGGGATCGCTGGCTTTCGGCTGGCGGCTACCGATCTACAAACACGGCCCGCCCCGAACCTGAAAACATCAATCCTGTCATTGAGGCAATTCATGCGTGACACTCCGCCGCAGCTTACCTACAGTCGGCCCGGTATCAAGAGCGGGATGACCCGCCTGTCACATGGGAGGAACCAATGACACACCGTCTTTTCAAGGCGTTCGTAACGAGCGCCGTTCTCACACTCAGCGCGGGAGGCACCGCCTTTGCCGCCGAATGCATCGCCCCTGCGAACCCCGGGGGCGGCTGGGATTTCACCTGCCGCCAGATCGGCAAGATCATGTATGATATCGGCGTGGTCGATCAGCCCGTGCAGGTCACAAACATGGCAGGCGCCGGTGGCGGCCTTGCCTATAACCACGTGGTTGCCGAACGCGGCGACGATGCCGATCTGATCGTCGCGGCATCCTCGGCCACATCGACGCGTCTGGCGCAGAACGCCTATGCCGGCATGACCGCCGACCAGGTGCGCTTTGTCGGCGCGATCGGTGCTGACCCGGGCGTCATTGTCGTGGCAGCCGACAGCGAATACCAGTCGCTGAATGACCTTGTCGAGGCGATCAAGGCCGATCCCGGCTCCGTTGCCTTCGCGGGTGGCTCCGCCGTGGGCGGTTTCGACCACCTCAAACCCCTGATGATCCTGCAGCGCGCAGGCTTCACCGACATCAAGAAAGTGAAATATATCGGCGTCGATGGCGGCGCGGATGCGATCACTCAGACCGTCGGTGGCTTCACCCAGGCGATGACCGGCGACATGTCCGAAGTTGTGGGTTTCCTGAAGGCGGGTGAAGTCCGCGTGCTTGCAGTGCTGACCGACGATCGCATTCCCGGTTTCGAGGACATCCCCACCGCCAAGGAACAGGGCTACGATGTTGTCGCGGTGAACTGGCGCGGTCTCTATGTGCCCAAGGGCATCTCTGACGAACGCTTCCAGGAGTGGGCCGACAAGCTGCAGGCCGTGGCCGACAGCGATGAATGGAAAGCCGCGATGGAAGCGAACGGCCTAGCCCCCTTCACCAAGGTCGGCGGCGACTTCCAGTCTTACGTGGATAATCTCGTGCTCGAGATCAACTCCATGTCCAAGGAACTGGGAGTGATCCAGTAATGGCAAGTGACCGGATCTTCGGTCTGGTCATGCTCTTTGTGGCGCTCGGGTATATCGCGAGCGCCACGCAGATACAGACCAGCTTTCTGTCGGACCCGGTAGGGCCCAAGGCCTTCCCGATGCTGATTGGCGCCGTGGCAGCGCTTTGTTCGCTGGTGATGATCGTCAAACCCGATCCAGACCCCGAATGGCCTGCAGCCCGGACATGGGCGGCGCTTGCGGTCGCCGTGATCGTGCTGATCTGTTATGCCTATGCGCTCAAGCCGCTGGGCTTCGTTATCCCCACCATGCTGGCCGCCGGCATCCTGAGCTATCAGATTTCGCCGCGCCCGGTGCCGGCCGCCCTGTCCGGGATCGGCCTGTCCGTCGGTCTGTTCATCCTGTTCAAATTCGCGCTGGGGCTCGGCCTCGTCGCCTTCCCCAAAGGTTGGTTCTGACATGGAGATGATGGCAAATCTCGCGCTCGGTTTTTCCGTGGCGCTGTCCCCCTTTACCCTGATGCTCGCCATCGTAGGCTGTTTTCTCGGCACCATCATAGGAGCGCTGCCCGGCCTTGGCCCCTCGAATGGCGTCGCGATCCTGATCCCCTTGACCTTCACGCTGGGGCTGGACGCAACCTCGGCGCTGGTGCTGATGACAGCCGTCTATTACGGCGCCATGTACGGCGGGCGGATCAGTTCGATCCTGCTGAACATTCCCGGTGACGAACCTGCGCTGATGACCACCCTCGACGGCTACCCGATGGCCAAGCAGGGCCGCGCGGGCGATGCGCTGGTTCTGTCCGGCGTCGCCTCCTTCGTTGGTGCGTTCCTCGCCACCGTCGGGCTGATGCTTCTGGCGCCAATGCTGGCGCGGGTGGCCTATCTTTTCGGACCGGCGGAATATTTCGCACTCTACCTGCTGGCCTTCTGCACACTTGGCGGCATGGCGTCGAACAACCAGGCAAAGGCGGCGCTGGCTTCCTGCCTCGGGCTCGGCATCGCCATCATCGGGGTCGACAGCTCTTCCGGCCTGCCGCGCCTGACGGGCGGCAACCTGCATCTTTTCGACGGCATCGATTTCCTCGTCGCCATCGTCGGTCTGTTTGCCATCGCCGAAGTCTTCTTCTTCATCGAAAGCCACGGCAAAGGCTCCTCCATCGGGGTCAAGCTCGAAAAGGTAACGATCCCATGGAAGGACATCATGGCCACGAAATGGACCATGCTGCGTGCAAGCGGCGTCGGCTTTGTCGCCGGCATTCTGCCGGGCGCAGGGGCCTCGCTCGGCTCCTTCCTTGCTTATATGTCCGAAAAATCCATCGCCGGAGAGAAAGGCGGGTTCGGCACCGGAGCCGCCAAGGGGATCGCTGCGCCAGAGGCGGGTAACAACTCCGCTGCCGGTGGCGCGCTTGTGCCGATGCTAACACTGGGCGTGCCCGGATCCGGCACCACCGCCGTACTGCTGGCCCTGCTGATGACGCTGAACATCACGCCGGGACCCACGCTCTTTACCGACCGGCCCGAAGTGGTCTGGGGCCTGATTGCCTCATTGCTGATCGCCAATGTGGTGCTGCT
>JBFFFS010000014.1:0-21450 GCA_041557855.1 Roseobacter sp.
AGTGGCGGCTGTGTCCGTGGTGAAATAGGGGTTGCCCGTGCCAGCGGCGAAGATGCAGACCCGCTTTTTCTCAAGGTGCCGCACGGCGCGGCGGCGAATGTAGGGTTCGGCCACTTCGTTCATCGTGATGGCCGAGATCACACGGGTATGGATACCCAACCCTTCCAGCGCGGATTGCATGGCCAGTGCATTCATCACGGTGGCGAGCATACCCATATAATCGGCTGTCGTCCGTTCCATCCCCTGCGCCGAACCCTGCAGTCCGCGAAAGATGTTGCCGCCGCCAATGACCATGCAGATTTCAACGCCAAGGTCATGCACGGATTTCACTTCGCGCGCGATCCGTTCAACCGTGGGCGGATTGAGACCGAATCCCTGATCGCCCATCAGCGCTTCACCGGAGATTTTCAGCATGACCCGTTTGAATTTGGCCTGAGGTTCCGATGATGACATAGGGCTGCTCCTGCGTGGCCGTTTGTGTTCGACGGCAAAATGTCGGAAAAACCGATGGACTTCAATGCGCACCAAACCATCAGGCTCTTAAAAAATGGCTCTGCCTGCAACATTGACCAAGCAGAACGTGCTACAGGCCATCGATCCTGGGCTGCCGGTTCTGATCGCGGGTCCCACCGCCTCCGGCAAATCAGAGCTGGCGTTGCGTATCGCCGAGGCGCAGGGCGGCATGATCGTCAACGCTGACGCCAGTCAGGTCTATGACTGCTGGCGGATCCTGACAGCCCGCCCAGATGCTGCGGAAACCGCCCGCGCGCCGCATGCGCTTTATGGCCATGTGGATGCGCATGCCGCCTACTCCGCCGGACATTGGCTGCGCGAGGTCACGCCACTGCTGGACAGCAGCACAAGGCCAATCATCGTCGGCGGTACAGGCTTGTATTTTACCGCCCTCACACGCGGGCTTGCCAATATCCCGCCTACACCACCTGCGATCAGGAGCGAAGGCAATGCGCTTTCCCGTGAAGAGATGCTCCGCGAACTCGACCAAGAAACACGGTCCCGCATCGATACGCTGAATCGCGCCCGGGTACAGCGCGCCTGGGAGGTTCTGCAGGCCACCGGGAGGGGACTTGCTTCATGGCAGGACGAGACGGGAGAGCCCGCCCTGCCGATTGAACAGGCACAGCCGATTGTCTTTGACGCGCCCAAAGACTGGCTGAACGCGCGTATCGCGCGGCGCTTCGATCTGATGATCGAGGCAGGCGCATTGGAAGAGGCCCGCGCCGTGCATCCTGATTACAACCCGACCCTGCCTGCACATCGCGCGATAGGCGCGCCGGAACTGATGGACTTTCTCGACGGCAGACTCAGCCTCGAAGACGCACGCGATGCGGCAGTTATCTCGACACGCCAGTTCGCGAAAAGACAACGGACGTGGTTTCGCTCGAAGATGCGCGACTGGGCACGATTCACGCCCGGCTGATTGCTGCTCACTTTTCATTTACGAACTGACAAACCAGTTTTTGCACGTTAATCACGTTTCCAAATCGCACTTAATCAATCATTTCCCGGGTGGATTGTATCTTGGAGAACGAACTTAAAATTCTCACCCTGCCGCAGCTGACACAGGGTCAGGACTGGCGCTTGAACCTGGCGCATGACCGGCCTGAACATCTGCTTTTCTGGATCACCCGCGGACAGGGGCGCCTGATCCTGGACGGCCAGCGACGGGGCGTCGGAACGCATAACGCGATCCTCGTTCCTGCCGGTCATCTCTTTGCGCTTGAACTCGGTCGGCAAGGGGTCGGACAGGTCATGGTGGTACCACCCGCGTCGGAACTGCGCCTGCCCCGGACCCCGGTGCAGTTGCGCATCCGCGAAGTCAGCGCCATGTCGGAATTGACCGTGCTTATGGAAGCCGCCACCCGGGAACAACAGACAGGCCGTCCGCTGATGCACCGCGCGATGGATGCGCATGGCACTCTGATCTCCGTCTGGCTGCAACGGCAGATGGCCATGGAAGAACACCTGCCCCCCCGCCCGAATGCGGCGGCCCGGCTTGCAGCCGCGTTCTGCAAGCAGATCAGCGCTCATTTCCAGGACCCTATGAATATGGCGGATCACGCCGCCGCGCTGGACGTCACACCCACGCATCTGACGCGCGCCTGCAAGGCGGCCACGGGCAAGACGGCCGCGGACCTGTTGACCGAAAGAGTGCTTTACGAAGCACGTTGCCTGCTGACGACAACCAAGGTCCCGGCCCAGGACATTGCCCGGCACCTCGGATTTGGCAGTGCGGCTTATTTCACGCGCTTCATGCAGCAGCACACGAAGGTGACACCATCCGCCCTGCGCAAGGCGGCCGCCGCCCATAAAGACGCAGCCTAAAGACGACGGCGATATCGCCTAAAACCGACTCGCTCGATGTCGCAAAATGACCAGTTAACGGCGCTGCGTTGCATTGACGGTCGCACATGAAACGTGCCTCATAGGTTAACAACAAAAATTCGGGATCGAAAAGCTCCCGAAAACCGGGCGTGCGCAAACGTCCTGGCCTGACAACAGGGGCACTCATGGGACTATTCATACTCAGACGTCTGGGCGTGATGATACTGACGGCGCTCTGCCTGACGTTCATCGTGTTCTGGCTCACCAATCTCTATCCAAATCTGGAGAAGCTCGCCAAGACACAAGGCAACTTCCGCATGTCGGATGAAGCCGTGACCAGCTATCTCGACAAGAACGGCTATCTGCAGCCATTGCCGGTTAAGTTCGGCCAGTGGCTGGGGGTCTTGCCTGGCTGGGAGCGCGAGGTGGACGGCAAGGCGACAGGGCGGTGCTTTACTTCCGACACCCCCGTCGAGGAGCGCGCGAAATACTGTGGCGTTCTGCAGGGAGACTGGGGATATTCGACAGTTTTCAAGGACGATGTCAGCGCGATCGTGACCACGCGGCTGGGCCTGACCGGCAAGCTCATGTTCGCAGTGATGCTGGTGATGGTGCCCATGGCGCTCGTGGTTGGTGTACTCGCGGGCATGCGGGAAGGCTCGAAGCTGGATCGCTCGCTCTCAACCTTCTCGATCGCCTCCACGGCCACGCCCGAATATGTGTCCGGCGTCATTTTCATTGCGATTTTCGCCTCATCGGCTTTCGGCTTGAAATGGTTCAAGGGCTCTGCGACCTCGGCCATGGAAAACGCCACCTTTGAAAATTTCACCCTGCCGGTACTGACGATCTCGCTTTACGGGATGGGCTATATCGCCCGGATGACACGGGCATCGATGACCGAGGTTATGACTGCGCAGTACATCCGCACTGCCCGTCTCAAGGGCGTGAAGTTTTCCGACATCGTGCTGAAACATGCCCTCAGAAACGCGCTGATCGCGCCCTTCACGGTCATCATGCTGCAGTTCCCCTGGCTGCTGAACGGCGTGGTCATCGTCGAGACGCTGTTCAATTACAAGGGCTTCGGCTGGCTGCTGGTGCAGGCGGCAGGAAACAACGACATCGAACTGCTGCTCGCGGTTTCGGTTGTCTCGGTCGCCGTGGTTCTGGTGACGCAGCTGATCTCGGATATCGGCTACGTCTATCTCAACCCGCGCATCCGCATCGCTTGAAGGGGGGCTGAAAGATGGAAGAATTATCCTGGGGCAGCATTATCGCCCGCATGTTCATTCAGCTCGGCCCGGTATGGATTTCGCTGGTTGTTCTGTTCACCCTGTCGATCGTCTACAAACGCCGGCTTGGCCTTTACGGCAAGCTGTTTGACAGCACCGTTGGCATGATTGGCTTTGCCCTCGTGATGTTCTGGGTGTTTGTCGGTATCTTCGGGGGGCCGCTGGATATGCTGGTCACCCACGACCCGCTCAGCCAGGTCTCGGGGATGAAGAACAAGATCCCCGGAACGCCGATGCGCAGCCCCGCAGAGGGCGAATACGCCTATTTCCTTCTTGGTGGCGACAATCTGGCGCGTGACGTTTTCAGCCGTCTCATCAAGGGGGCATGGGTGGTGGTGCAGATCGCACCGATTGCGACGCTTTTTGCCTTCATGGTCGGCATTACGCTGGGACTGCCGGCGGGCTATTACGGTGGCAAGCTCGATACGCTGCTGTCTTTCCTGGCCAATCTGATACTCGCTTTCCCGGTCATCCTGCTGTTTTACCTGCTGGTCACGCCGGAAATCGTACTCACGGGCATCCCGAATTACATGGCGATTTTCCTGTTCATCTTCCCGCTGGTCTTCATGTGTATCCTGCTCAACTCCCGGTATTACACGCAGCCGAAGATCCGCACACCGTTGCTGATCGGCGTACTGGGGGGGCTGGGCTGGCTCTACCTGTCGCTGATCTCGACCGACGGCTACGCGGTGCCCGAAAAGATCGCAGGCCTACCGAAGTTCCTCGATCTCTTCGATATCGATCCGGGCATCCTCGTGGTCTTCGTGTCGGTGGTTTTCGTCAACTCGCCCACCGTTTTCCGGATCGTGCGGGGGCTCGCGATGGACATCAAGACACGGGACTACGTGGCGGCGGCTCAGACCCGAGGCGAAGGACCATGGTACATCATGCTTTGGGAAATTCTGCCCAATGCGCGCGGCCCGCTGATCGTCGATTTCTGCCTGCGGATCGGCTACACGACCATCCTTCTGGGCACGTTGGGATTCTTCGGCCTCGGGCTGGAATCGGAAAGCCCCGACTGGGGCAGCACGATCAACGCCGGGCGGCGCCTGCTGGCGCTCTATCCGCATGCCGCGATCGCCCCTGCCGTGGCCTTGCTGACGCTGGTGCTCGGCCTGAACCTTCTGGCCGATGGCCTGCGCGAGGAAAGCCTGCGCGATTGATGAGCGGTGGCAGGGGGGCGCTGCCCCCCTCACCCCCCGGGATATTTGAGGTCCAAAGAAGCATGAAGATGCACCACGGGCCGCTCCAAGAGGAGAAAAAGATGCCAAAGACCGATTACGATGGCCCCATTCTGGAAATCGACAAACTTTCGATTTCATTCTTCACCCGGCTGCGGGAAATTCCGGCGGTGATGGATTTTTCCGTCTCGGTCAAACCCGGTGAAGCCGTGGGGCTGGTCGGCGAATCCGGCTGCGGCAAATCCACGGTCGCGCTTGGTGTCATGCAGGACCTGGGCAAGAACGGACGCATCGTCGGCGGCTCGATCAAGTTCAAGGGGCGGGATCTGAGCGAGATGAGCGACGAGGAGTTGCGCGACATCCGGGGTTCGGAGATCGCGATGATCTACCAGGAGCCGATGGCGTCGCTGAACCCGGCCATGAAGATCGGCAGGCAACTGATGGAAGTGCCTATGATCCATCAGGGCGCGTCGGAGAAGGAGGCCTACGAGCGCGCCTTGCAAGTGGTGACCGATGTGAAGCTTCCCGATCCCAAGAGGATGCTGAACTCCTATCCGCACCAGTTGTCGGGCGGGCAGCAGCAGCGCATCGTCATCGCCATGGCGCTGATGTCCGAGCCCTCGCTGCTGATCCTCGACGAACCAACCACGGCGCTGGATGTGACCGTTGAGGCAGCCATCGTCGAACTGGTTAAGGATCTGGGGCGAAAATACGGAACCTCGATGCTGTTCATCAGTCACAACCTCGGGCTGGTACTGGAAACCTGCGACCGGATCTGCGTGATGTATTCCGGCGAGGCTGTCGAACGCGGATCGATCGAGGACGTCTTCGATGAGATGCAGCATCCCTATACGCAGGCGCTGTTCCGGTCCATTCCCTTGCCCGGCGCAGACAAGAACGCGCGGCCCCTGGTTGCGATCCCGGGCAACTTTCCCCTGCCTCATGAGCGCCCGCCGGGCTGCAATTTTGGCCCGAGATGCGACTATTTTGAAGCGGACCGCTGCGATCAGGGCACGATCATGATGGAGCCGGTGCCGGGCAACGACCGCCATCACACACGATGCCTTAAGTTCAGGGAAATCGACTGGAACGCACCGATGGAGATGGCCGACACGAAGACGAAGGGCGAAATAGGCGATGTCATCCTGAAAATGGATAACCTCAAGAAGTATTATGAAGTGGCCGCCAATGCGATTTTCGGCGGCGGCAACAAGAAGGTCGTCAAGGCCAACGAAACGCTCAGTTTTGAGGCCCGGGAGAGCGAAACGCTCGCCATCGTCGGCGAGTCGGGCTGTGGGAAATCCACTTTTGCCAAGGTGCTGATGGGGTTGGAGACGGCAACCGAAGGCAAGATTCTAATGGGCAACAAGGAGATCCAGGACACGCCCATCGAGGCGCGGGACACCAAGACGGTCGCAGATGTTCAGATGGTATTCCAGAACCCCTTTGATACGTTGAACCCGTCGATGACAGTGGGCCGGCAGATCATCCGGGCGCTGGAAATTTTCGGCGTCGGCGACAGCGAAAAAGACCGCACGCAGCGCATGCTCAAGCTGCTCGATCTGGTGAAGCTGCCGCGTGAATTCGCAACCCGGATGCCGCGCCAGCTTTCGGGCGGGCAAAAACAGCGTGTGGGCATTGCCCGTGCTTTTGCCGGCGACGCGCGCATCGTGGTGGCGGACGAGCCCGTGTCGGCGCTCGACGTCTCGGTGCAGGCGGCAGTGACGGATCTGCTGATGGAAATCCAGCGCAAACAGAAGACCACGCTGCTTTTCATCAGCCATGACCTCAGCATCGTGCGGTATCTCAGCGACCGGGTCATGGTGATGTACCTGGGCCATGTGGTCGAACTTGGCACCACCGATCAGGTATTCTCCCCCCCCTACCATCCTTATACCGAAGCGTTGCTGTCAGCCGTGCCTATCGCCGACACGAAGGTGAAGAAAAAACACATTGTGTTGGAGGGGGATATCCCGTCAGCGATGAACCCGCCTTCGGGGTGTCCCTTCCAGACCCGGTGCCGATGGAAATCGGAAGTTCCCGGTTCTCTGTGTGAAACAGACGTACCGCCAGTGAAGACATTGCCCGGGAACCACCAGATCAAGTGCCACCTGAGCGACGAGACGCTAGCGGAAATGGAACCGGTGATCGAGGTGGGTGTTGCCGCCGAGTAGGCCGGCGCTACCAAAATAGGCGCGCCCCGTCGGAGCGCGCCGTCGTCCAACCGGTTCGACCGGATCGATCAAAGGATGAGCGGGATCACGAGACCGCTCAGGTATCCAAGCGAAAACAACGCGAATGCCGGTTTTTTAGATGCGAGGAATACCGACATCAGCATCAGGACAGGCGCGAGCGCAAGGCCCGCCATAATCGGATACATGGCCAGTTCGTTCCACTGCGTTCCGGGCCCCCAGGGAGAGCCCTCGTAATTCAGACCAATCTGTGCGACCGCGGCCAGACACCCCATGACGCTTCCCAGGGCGAGTGACGACAAATGCTCGCGGATCGGGCTGCGGCTGCGACGACGTTTTACCCTCAGCGATGCAGCTATACTGGCGGCACCGGGTTCGCGCACTGATTTCGGCGCGGCAATCCGTGTTTGTGACTGCGCTTGTTGGATGCGTTCGATACGGGCGTGAAAACTTGCAGGTGCCATAGTAAGTTCCTCATTGGTCGTTGATACCGACCTAGAAACCAATCTGGGCTGAGATATGACCGGACGGGGGAGCGTTTAAGGTGCGTTTGTGAAGCGTTTCCGCCTCGTCAACAACGGCCCGTTTCACGAGCGATTACCCGCCCGTAATGGCTCTGACGTAATTCCTGGTCTCTTTATACGGTGGAATGCCACCGTATTTTTCGACCGCTGCCGGACCGGCATTATAGGCTGCCAATGCGAGGTGCCATGTGCGGAAAGTATCAAATTGCCGCTTGAGGTACCGCGCACCGCCTTCGAGGTTCTGGCGCGGGTCCATGGGGTCAACCCCCAGAGCGCGTGCCGTGGCCGGCATCAGCTGTGCGAGCCCCAAAGCACCCTTGTGCGACTTTGCGCGCGGGTTCCAGCCGGACTCCTGGGTCACAAGTCGAAGGAAAAGATCTTCCGGCACGCCATACTTGCGGGCGGCCGCTTTCGCCATGTTCAGATACTGACCCCGATACTTGCCATTATATTGCGGCAGGTTCCACTTGCTCGGCGTAATGACCGTAGGCGGCTGCAGGCGCACGGAATCCCTGTACTGGCTTGCCGCACGGGTATCGAGGACCTTTGTCTGTGAGCTAAAGAGCTTGGCACGGTTCTTGGAGGAGATAACTTGCGCGTTGGCCGAACTGCCGCTCACTGCGGCAATCAGCAGCGCAATCGCAACTTTTCTCAGCATGAGATCGTTCCCAAGTCCCCAGATTTGCCAACTATAGCGATTCTCACAAATGCTGCCAGAGAAGATATCTCCCTGTGGACCGGATCGCCTTTACTTGGTTTTAAGGGGAGGCGTGTCGGTATAGGTTAATTCAAATTGTCACATTCGGGATTCGGACAGCCTCCAATCCGGCATGTGACGACACATGACAGCAAAAGCAGGGGGCAATCATGGCCGGCTCAGTGAACAAGGTAATTCTCATCGGCAATCTGGGGCGCGATCCAGAGGTGCGCAGTTTCCAAAACGGCGGCAAGGTGTGCAATCTGCGCATTGCCACTTCGGAAACCTGGAAAGACCGCAATACCGGCGAACGCAAGGAACGGACGGAATGGCATTCTGTAGCGATCTTTTCAGAACCCCTTGTACGTGTAGCCGAGCAATATCTGCGCAAGGGATCGAAAGTGTATATCGAGGGTCAACTCGAAACACGCAAATGGCAGGACCAGAGCGGTCAGGACCGCTACAGCACCGAAGTTGTGTTGCGGCCCTACAAGTCTGAACTGACCATGCTTGACGGTCGTGACAGCGGCGGCGGTATGGGCGGCGGCGGCCAGATGGGCTATGACGATCGCGGTGGCGACAGCTACGGCGGCGGTTCTTCCAGCCCGGCGCCCTCGCGCGATCTGGATGATGAAATTCCGTTCTGAGCTAACGGTCAAGGCGCGCATCCGGACGCTTATTCCGGAGGACCGCTCGGATGCGATTTCAGTTCATAATTAGTTGAAGGTTGGCTCCCGGGCACGGGATGCGGGCGCTTTTACCTATGTCCTGAAACAAGCCGCCACGTTCAATTTCGGAGCGGACACCGTGCGCCGCATCGGCACATTGCTCACACTGCAGCTTTTGTCCAACTTCGCCAGGCGCGCGCGGCCGTGTGTGCGGGGCAAAAATGTGGTCACGGCGCGGGCCTGTCAGCGGCTCGGGCTTGGACGCGGACGCCTGTAAGATCATGCTGATGATCAGCCTCAAACGCGGCGCGAAAGGCTTCTGGGTACGCGCCGGTTTTTCGGCGCAAGACAAATTGGCGATGGTGCTCCGGCGCGCGTCAATTCTGGCGTAACGCGTCCTCCAGAACGCTACGCACCGCCTCGGACGGGACATCCGCCGTCACAAAGGCGGACCCGATACCGTGGGCCAGAATGAAACGCATCTCGCCCTGCACCACCTTCTTATCCTGCGCCATTAGCTCCAGCAGCCCAGACGCGTCCAGCAGATCGCCCGGTATATCGCGAACATCCGTCTTCATACCCATTTCCGACAGATGCGCGCGCACACGGCTGGGATCTTCCTGCGAGCACAGGCCCATCCGCGCGGACAATTCGAACGCCAGCGCGCAGCCAATGGCGACCCCTTCCCCGTGCAGCAAACGCTCCGAATAGCCTGTAGCCGCTTCCAGGGCATGGCCGAAGGTATGGCCCAGGTTCAGAAGCGCGCGATCGCCCTGTTCGGTCTCGTCACGCGCCACGATGTCGGCCTTCATTTGCACCGACCGGCGCACCGCTTCGACACGGGCGGCCATGTCGCCGGCAGCAAGCGCCGGACCCTGCTTTTCGAGCCATGCAAAAAACTCGGCATCGCCGAGCAGTCCGTATTTCACCACCTCGCCATAGCCTGCGAGGAAATCGCGGGGGGTCAGAGTGCCGAGCACGTCCGTGTCGGCGAGCACCAGAGATGGCTGGTGAAAGGCACCGATCAGGTTCTTGCCCTGTGCCGCGTTTATACCGGTCTTGCCGCCCACTGAACTGTCCACCTGGGCAAGAAGCGAGGTGGGAATCTGCACGAAACGCACGCCACGCCGCAGGATCGCCGCAGCGAAGCCAGCCAGATCGCCGATCACGCCTCCGCCGAAGGCAATGACAATGTCCCCCCGCTCGACCTTTTCATCAAGCAGCCAGCTCACTGCCTCCTGCAGAGGCCCCCATGACTTTGTCGCCTCCCCAGCAGGCAAAGCCAGGGCAGACATTGACACACCGCCTGCCCCAAGCCCTTTGCGCAGGCTATCCAGATGCAGAGCCGCCACCGTTTCATCGGTCAGCACGGTGACCTTGGGACGTTTCAGCAATGGGGCTATGAAATCACCCGACTGCGCAATCAGGCCGGGCCCGATCACGACATCATAGGCACGCCCGGGCAAATCCACATGGACCGTTTCACGCATTTTCCATCTCCAGCACATCGGGGCGCGTCAGCAGGACATCGGCCACACGACGGGCCATCGCCTCGATCGAAACGGGCGGCGCACAGGGCACCCGCAAATCCGCTTTCGCATAAGATGGCACGCGCTGCTCGTAGAGAGCTTCGAGCGTTGCACGCGGATCGCTCGTGCGCAGTAAGGGCCTTGTGTCGCGGTGTTTGACCCGATTCCACAAAAGCGAAATATCCGCATCGAGCCAGACAGAGACCCCATGGGTGGAAATGGCTTCGCGGTTGACAGCGGACAAGAAAGCCCCGCCCCCCGTGGACAGAACGCAGGCCGGACCGCGCAGCAATCTGTTGATGACCTCGGTTTCACGAGCGCGGAAGAACGCCTCACCGTCACGCGCGAAAATTTCCGGCACCGTCATATTGGCGGCGATTTCAATCTCGTGGTCCGAATCGAGAAATGGAACTTCCAGCAATTCGGCCAGTCCACGGCCCACTGCCGTCTTACCGGCGCCCATCATGCCCACCATGACAATCGTCTTTTTCAACACAAATCCCTGTGAGGCCTTGCTGTCGGCTGCGCTTTGCTCAATTTCGCTCATAATCGATTGAATGACGTGATATTGATGAAAAGGCCATATATAACTTAAATAAAAAAAGGCAGGCGAAAAAGGCAGTAGTGGCACATGTACCGACTTTTAAAATATTTGGTTTACCTCGCGATCATCGGGTTTATCGGGTTGGTAGGCTATGCCTATGTGGGCCCGTACTTCGGTGTCGATTTCTCGGCGCCGCAGAGTGAAACGCGCGTTCCAGTGACGCTGGATGCGGAATAGGGCAGCCAAGACATGGGGCGCCGTTCTGGCGCTGGTCGTTTACGTGTCGCCTCTTGGCGCACAGGATCAGCCCCTGTCGGTGATCGACTGGCTGGCGCGGAATCCGCATCAACCACCGATGACATCCGCCGAGTTGCCCAAACAATTCGAGCCACCGGTCAGCCCGACGGCTTTGCCGCCCGAAGTTACGGTGCAGTCGCTGAAGACCGAGGCACCGCGCCGGATCGGACTGGTCCCTTCGATGGTCACGGGCCTGCCGGAGACATTGTGGTCCGGATCGGACACATTGGTCATTGCCGAACAGTTGCATTCGCTCTCTTTGCCAAAACTTCCTGCCGCACAATCATTGCTCTACACGGTACTTCTGACCGAGGCACTTGGACCGCAGAACCATCGCGAAGGGCAGGATTTACTGACGCTTGAACGCGCCGGAATGCTGATACGAGTCGGTGCGTTGGATCCCGCTCTTGCCTTGCTGGAACAGGCCGGGGTCAAGCGCGACGCGGCACATTTCGGCCTGTACATGGATGCAGCACTCCTCACAGGGCAGGAAGATGCCGCCTGCGCGCAACTTTCCGCACATTCGCACCTAGCTCCAGCACTTAGCCTGCGGATATTCTGCGCCGCCCGTCAGGGCGATTGGCCTACGGCAGCATTGCTTTTTGACACCGGCCGCATGCTTGGAGAGTTGTCTCCCGCAGAGGCGCGGGCGCTCGAGAGGTTCCTGCATCCCGATTCATTCGAAGATCTGCCGCCGTTGCCGCGACCGGAGGAGATGACACCCCTGTTGTTCCGGCTCCATGAGGCGATCGGCGAACCCTTTCCGACAGGCGCTCTTCCCCGCGCTTACGCGGTCGCGGACCTGCGTGACCTTGCCGGATGGAAAACGCAACTTGAGGCCGCCGAAAGGCTTGCCGCAACAGGGGCTGTGCCGGCCAACCGCCTGCTCGGTCTTTATACCGCGCGAAAGCCTGCCGCATCGGGCGGTGTCTGGGACAGGGTGGCCGCGATACAGCAATTCGAGACGGCGCTGCGCACCCGTTCTGCGGAAGCGATCTCAAAGACACTGCCGGCGGCATGGCAGGCGATGCAGCAGGTCGGGTTGGAGATGATTTTTGCCGATCTTTTCGCCGACGCTCTGACTCGTTATCATCTCGCGGACCTGGCAGGCGAGATTGCGCAGAGCATGGCGCTGCTCTCGCCCGGATACCGCCGCGCCGCTCGTGGCAATACGATACCCCCTCACCTTGCAGCGCTGGCGCTTGGAGAGCCAGAGACGATCTCAAGCGACGATACATATCTTTCGGCCATCGTGGCGGGGTTCGACGAGGCGCAGGCGCGCGGCGATCTCATGGAGATGGCGCGGCAAGGCCGCATGGGTGAGGCAATCCTGAGAACGGTGGAACTGCTGGACGATGGCGCCGCCGGTGATCCCGTAGCACTGACGCAGGCATTGGCGACGCTGCGTGCCTTTGGCATGGAAGACACGGTCCGCCGCGCCGCGCTGCAAATTCTGCTCCTTGAGAGCTACAGCGGATGACGGCCTATGCGCAGTGGATATCCGCCTTTCTCGAGGCACAGGCAGCCGAACTGGGCGCTGCGCGGAACACGCTTTTGGGCTACGGCCGCGACCTGAAGGATTTCGCAGATTGGCTCGGGCACCGGAAAACTGCGTTCGATGCGGCCAGCAAGGCAGATGTCGAGGCCTATCTGGTTTCCTGTGATGCACAGGGTTTGTCGCGCGCAACCCGGGCGCGCCGGCTTTCGTCGATTAAACAGCTTTATCGTTTCGCTTTCGAGGAAGGCTGGCGCACGGACAATCCCGCGCTTCAGATCACAGGTCCCGGGCGGGACAAGAAGCTCCCCAAAACGCTCAGCGAAGAGGAAGTGGACCGTTTGCTGGAGGCCGCGCGCTCCGTCGGTCGCAGCGATGCTGACCGGGCGCGCAACACCTGCCTTATGGAGCTTCTCTACGCCACGGGTATGCGGGTCACCGAACTGGTCAGCCTGCCGGTCAGCGCCGCGCGCGGCGATCCGAGGATGCTGCTGATCCTCGGGAAAGGCGGTAAGGAGCGGATGGTTCCCCTGTCCCCTGACGCTCGCAGCGCGCTCACCGACTGGCTCTCATTCCGCGATGCCGCCGAGGCCGCACGGAAGGAAAAGGGGGAGCCAACTTCAAAATACCTCTTTGCATCGCGGGGAGCCTCCGGACATCTAACACGACACCGCTTCTACCTGCTGATAAAGGAAATCGCAGTTGATGCCGGCGTCAGCCCGGCCAAAGTCACCCCACATACACTGCGCCACGCTTTTGCGACGCATCTGCTGGCGCGCGGCGCAGATCTGCGCTCGATCCAGACGCTGCTGGGTCATGCGGATGTCGCAACAACCGAAATCTATACGCACGTGCTCGAAGAACGTCTCAGCGAGTTGGTACTGACCCATCACCCATTGGCGAGGGACGGACGGCGCAACGCGGACGGCAAAATGTCTTCGGACGGCCAGTAGCCACTGAGAAGCGCAAGGTCGTAGCCTTGTGTCAGGCCCTGCTCCTTCATCGCGGCGAAAGCCGCCGTCGCATCATAGGTCAAACGGTGGAAAAGGACCTCGCCACCGTCAAGCACGGCATATCGCGTCTGCTGAGCGCCGTCATTGGGCGATAGGCCGATCACCCCAGCGTTTATCCAGCGCCCGCGCGGCGTGTCCCTCAGAAACGGAATTCCGGAGTGGCCCGCGATGACATTGTCCACCGGACCCACGCACGCCTCGAGTGCTGCCCATTCCTGCTCGAAAACTGCGTCACAGCTGTTGGACCAGACGAACCTCGCAATATCGGTCTCACCGCCATGGATTACCGCATATCTGGCCCCCTGATGCGTGAAGACCGCCCGATCAGGGCGGCGTTCCATCCACGTCCGGGCAGAGGCACTGATCCGGGCGCAGGCATATTCATACCAGCTCCTGCTGAGCAGGTCGCAAGCGGAGCCTTCCTCGAAGCCGCAGCCACAGTCCTGCGCGCCGGAGGACAGTTGTTTTTCACAGTTGCCTGCGATGACGACGGCACCGCTGGCCCGGACAGCAGCCACGGTCTCTTCAGGCTGTGCACAATAGGCCACCACATCGCCCGTGCAGATCATGTGATCCGCAGCTATCGCAAGCCTTTCAGCTTCGGCCAGCAAGGCCTGCGTGGCTTGCAGGTTTGAATAAGGGCCGCCAAAAAGCAGCACAGGCCCATCCAGAACGCCAAGATCTTCGGTCACACATTCACCAAGGACCGCCTGACAAGACAGCCGCCGCTGTTCTGCCCGGAACCGCAAATCTGTGCTACTCCTTGCATGAACATGCCCGAAGGCTCGTCAACGCGCTTAAATCGCTGCTGCATAATTTCCTCTGGCTCTTGATTGAAACGACGCGCGGCCCCATAACCAAGATGTCGTTTTCAAAGGTATTCTCCCAAATGGAACCCGTCGCTGCAACGCTTGATGCCTCTTTCTGGATCACAAGTGGTGTTATCCTCTTCCTGCTCGTTCTTTCCGGCTTTTTTTCCGGCTCCGAGACCGCGTTGACTGCGGCCTCCCGGGGCAAGTTGCGCAGCCAGGCTGACAAGGGCTCCAAGGGTGCTGAGCGCGCGTTGAAAATCACCGAGGACAACGAGCGGCTGATCGGCTCGGTCCTGCTCGGCAATAACCTCGTGAACATTCTTGCTGCTTCTTTGGCTACTGCCATCTTTACGCGCACCTTCGGAGAAAGCGGCGTTGCGCTTGCAACACTGGTGATGACGCTTCTGGTGCTGATATTCGCCGAAGTGCTGCCCAAGACCTACGCCATCACCAACGCGGAAACGGCAGCCAGCCTTGTGTCGCGACCGATTGCGCTGGTAGTCACGGTGTTTTCGCCAATGGTTGCTGCCGTGCGTCTGCTGGTCCGTGGCGTGCTGCGCATATTCGGCGTTCGGATCGACCCCGACAGCAACATCCTCGACGTTCACGCGGAGATCGAAGGCGCCCTGACGCTGGGCCATTCCGAAGGTGTCGTCGAGAAGGAGCACCGCGACCGCATCCTCGGTGCGCTCGATCTCAATGAACGAGCGGTTGAGGAAATCATGCTTCACCGGTCCGGCATCGAGATGATCGACGCGGACGACAGCCCCGAAGACATTCTGCAGCAGTGCCTTCAATCCAATTACACGCGCCTGCCGGTCTTTCAGGGCGATCAGGAAAACATCATCGGTGTGATCCACGCCAAGGACCTGCTGCGTGCCATGTACAAGATCATCGGCGGCCCGGAGGGTGACGCCTCAAAACTACGCAATTTCAAATTGTCAGATGTGGCGATGAAACCCTACTTCGTGCCGGAAACATCGACGCTCGACGAGCAGATGCGCCAGTTCTTGCGCCGCCGCACGCACTTTGCGCTGGTGGTAGATGAATATGGCTCGCTGCAGGGGCTTATCACGCTCGAAGACATCCTTGAAGAGATCGTCGGAGAGATCACGGACGAGCACGACCCCCTTGAAGATCAGGTCGTTCAGCCCGGTGAAGATGGCAGCTATGCCGTTGAAGGCGCCATGACGATCCGCGATCTCAACCGGGCCACCGACTGGAACCTGCCGGACGACGAGGCCAATACAGTGGCGGGGCTTGTCATCCACGAGGCGCAGATGATCCCGACGGCCGGGCAGGTATTTTCTTTCCACGGGTTCCGCTTCGAGGTCACCGCCCGCGATGGCAACCGGATCACGGAACTGAAAATCAGACCGTTGTAATCCGCATATGTGACGGAACGCTGAACCCGATGTTAGAGGCACATATTTGCTATGCAGCGGAAAGGCGCGTGGACCGCGCGTATCCCGATCACCCCGCTTATGAAGCCGAATTCCCGCTCGTGCGATCGGCGGGAAAGGGGTTGAATGGACCGCGACAGGCAGATTGCCAACAAGAAGATCAACCCCTTGCACCCGTTTGAACCTCGGTTTCAAGGGATCATAAACCCTTTGCCAGTCCGCCCCGGTCGACATCATACTCTGGTTTACGCGCGGACGTCCAAGACCGGCCCACCTTTGATGGAGACCCTGATGCACGGTATCTTTGCACTCAGCATTGTTTTTTCGCTCATCCTGCCGGGCATGGCCTTGGCGCAGATGGATCACAAGGGACACACTGAAGGAATGATGCATGGAACGATGGCTGCCGATACCCCGCCCGTTCTCAGGGAGCCCGGGCAAGGCGCTTTCGCGGCACTGGCCGAAATCGTCACCCTCCTTAACAACGATCCTGACACCGACTGGTCCCGCATCGATCTGCGAGCATTGCGCGATTACCTGGTGGACATGGACCGCGTCATTACCGATACCGAGGTGCAGGAAACGATCCTTTCCAACGGTATCCGGGCGGTTGCCGGTGGAGACCCGGAAACACAGGCCAGCCTGCGCCGGATGGTCCCCCCGCATGCCCGGGAACTGTCCAGGGAAACTCGCTGGTCGGTCACGGCGACAGAGCGGGAGAGCGGTGTGATGCTCACCGTCACCAGCGATGATCCGGATATAGCTGCAGGGATCAAGGCGCTTGGTTTCTTCGGATTGATGGCCAGTCAGGATCACCATCGGCGTCACCATTTGATGATGGCGCGGGGCGAACGCGCGCACGGGCATTGAGAACCAGGGTCGATGCCTATTCGCGCGTCGGGAACTTCTTGCACCGCAGAGAATTAACCCTGGCTTTCATCCATATATTTTCTTTCCCTAACCGGGGTTGTTCTTGTCGTTCTCTCGCTTTTCGGTGTGATAAGCGGGCACAGACCTTGGCGTCTGCATCGACGCACATGGCGGTGTTTGCCGATCACCTTTGCGATTTAATACCGATCGATCACGCGAAGCGTGGCGGCTCCGGTCTGCTCGACAACTCGTCAAGATCGGTGATCTTAGAAAACGTCGCGCTTCTTCGCCATGGGTCCCCAGGCCTGCGGATCGGGCAGGCCGACACTGCTCCAGGCTTCCTGAAGAACGCGCGACTCTGAAGTTTGCGTTCGCGGCAGATCATCCAGGATATCGATCCAGGGCATCTGGCTCTCGATACCGCTGTGGGCGGCGGGCGCGAAGTTTTTAGCGTCCTCGAGACTGGGCGTGAAAATCGCCATGAACGCCGCCTTTCGGGGACGGGTCAGACGATAGAACAGGCTGCTACCGCACTTTGGACAAAAGCCGCGCTCAGCAATGGCGGAGGATGCGAAAAAACGGGGTTCTTCTTTTTCAAAGGCGATGGCCGAGGCCGGGAAGGCTGTCCATGTGCTCATCGCGGATCCAGTGAATTTCTGGCAGATGCTGCAATGACAATACCCGGTGCTGATGGGCGGTGCGCTGATGCTGAACCGAATGTCACCGCAGAGGCACCCGCCTGTGATCGCTTTCGACGTTAATTCATCCTCGTTAAAATCAAAGAACCCGCCTGATCCGACGGACTTGGAGCGCGTCATGTAAACGCGCATCGGTGCGTCGGTATTTTTCAGGCGTTTGTAGCCGCAGTCTTCGAGCACGAGATCTACCTTACCGCGAATTTGCGCCATAACGTCACCCGACACGGCAATCCCGCCCGGCTCCGCCATGGCTTCCAGACGGGCGGCCATATTCACGCCCTCCCCCAGCAAATCATCTCCCTGTACGACCACGTCACCCAGGGAGACACCGACGCGCAGCAACAGAGGGTCGCCATTTTCGGACCCGCGCGCTTCAGCAGCAGCCGACCTTTGAATGCCGATCGCGCATTTGACCGCCTCGGCCGTACTTGAAAATTCCGCCAGAATGCCGTCTCCGAGCGACTTGAAGACGCGTCCGCGATGCGCCCCCACCTGCATGCCAATGAGTTCCTGCTTGAGGCGTTCGACCCGTTCAAGCGCGCTGGTCTCGTCCCGGGACACCAGTCCGGCGAACCCCACCACATCAATGGCCATGATGGCTGCCAGTTTGCGTTCCATAGTCACCTCTTCGTTCATCGACAGAACCTCGGCGCCATCCGGGGCCGGAAACCGCGACCCGTGATCCCGTCTTGCTCTCGCAACTTACCTCCGCCCAACCGCCAAAGGGCACTCCATCTTTGGGGCCGCCCACGCCCCTCGGCCACCCGCGTTACTGAGCCAGCCAGGCCTGAAACTTGGCATCCAGATCGTCGCGGTAATCCGCCCACCATTCGTAATTGTAAAGCAGCGTGTTTCGGGCGTTCTGTGGATCTGTGGGCATATGCGGAGCCATATCGATCCCGAGTTCTGCATGCGTACTCACCAGTGGCGCGGAGGATGCGCGCGCGGGGCCATAAGGGATGTATTTGGCCTGATCCGCCAGACGCTGCGTATCGGTTGCAAAGCGTACGAAGTCCAACGCCGCCATTTTGCGGTCTTCCGGCAGGTTCTCTGGAATGATCCACCCATCAAGATCGAAGACCTGCGCATCCCAAACCATTGCCACTGGCTGCTTTTGTTCCTCGATCACGGAGAAGAGGCGGCCGTTGTAGGCGGAACCGATCACCACGTCACCATCCGCCAGCAACTGCGGCGTCTCTGCTCCGGCGGTCCACCAGATCACCTCGTCCTTGATCTCGTCGAGTTTCGAAAAAGCCATCGCCTGCCCGGCTTCCGTCTCTAGCATGTGATAGATATCGGCCTTGGCAACGCCGGAACACAGAAGCGCCCACTCGAGATTGTTGATAGGGCGTTTTTCAAGCGCGCGCCGGCCCGGGAAGGTCTCAATATCGAATATGTCGCAGATATCGTCGGGTGTTTCGCCCCCCCACTCCGTCACGTCGGTCCGGTAGCCGAAGGTTGTCGAATAGACCACCTGCGGGATGAAGCAGTCCGACACAAGCAAATCCCCAAAGTCGTCCGAGGCCGGTGTTCCGTCCGGAGCGGATTCGAGCACCTTGTCATGGTCGATTTCCATCGCCAGCCCTTCATCGCAAAGCCGGATCGCATCCGACGCGACAACATCGACCAGGTCCCATGTGGTGTTTTCGGCTTCGGCCATGGCGCGCAGTTTGGCCACCGCTTCTGCAGAGCTTTCATCCCAAACGAAACTGACGCCCGGGTTCATCTCCGCGTAAGGTTCAGCGTAGGCCTTCTGCTGGCTCTTCTGATACGCCCCGCCCCAGGAGACAAGGGTGAGTTCGACAGCTTCGCTCGCATAAACTGCGGCGCTCGCACATGAAGCGAGGGTGAAGGCACCCAACGTGAATTTCAGAGTCATTCGGTCTATCTCCCTTTGCTCGTTTTTTTTGCATTGATTTTCGTCAAGCATAAGGGTGCCGTTGAAAATGTAAAAATCAAGCGCGAACGGGTGACGCCGGAGGCCAGCTCGGCAAACGGAACAAAGAGCGGATCAACATATAATACCGTGTCGCCAGGCCGATCCCGAGGCGGTTTTCACATTACGGCAATCGACTACGGGCCCAAGATGATGGCTCGATCTTTTGGCAAGGTTCGATCGTACAGCCGATTTCATCGATCCTTTTTGACCACTGTGGTTCCGGGACTTCTCGGGGAACCGTAAAGACCGTCTTTTCGCCCTGTGTCTTAAGGGCTTCGTTCACGGCTTCCAGCATCAAAACACGTTTGCCGTCACGCATAACCGGGTGGGTATGATGGTCGATGATCACCTCTGCCACAGCGTTTCCTTCGACATGAACGCTTTTGCTTTCCAAAGCCCCCGGACTTCGCCGTCAAATGCCCGTCAATTCATCCCCTCCCGAAAGTTTCATGCACTTGCGATGGACCGTTCTTGCTGCACCAAACGCGATGGGGATAGTTTGGAGCCATGTTCTTGCCCCTGACACATGATGCAAGCGGCAGCAACCTGCCCCGCAATTGCACCTTTGCCGAAGACGACTGGAAAATCCTGTCACGGTTCTGGCATCCGATAGCCTTCTGTCACGAGATCGGCGAACGGCCGCAACAGGCGCGCCTGCTGGACGTGGACCTCGTGGTGTGGCGCGCGAACGGAGCGCTCTGCGTGGCGCGTGACCTGTGCCCTCACCGTGGCACCAGGCTTAGCGCCGGGTACGTGGACGGGGATCAACTGATTTGCCCCATGCACGGGCTCCATTTCGACGCCCGAGGTCAATGCACCAAAATCCCTTCGAACCCGGACCAGTCGGCACGGGTATCGCCCCGTTTGCGCCTTCAGTCCCTGCCGACCGAAGAGCGTTACGGCATCTTGTGGACGTGCCTGTCAGACGCACCGTTCTGGCCGCTTCCCGAATGGCCCGGGATCAGCGACCAAACGCTCAGGAAGGTTTTTGTACCTCCAAATACCTGGCACGCCGCCGCCAGCCGGCATGTGGAGAATTTCAACGATGTGGCTCATTTTCCCTGGGTGCACAAATCGACCTTCGGCGGCAGCATCGAAGACCGCTTCCCCGCCTATAACGTGCAGGAAACGGCCTATGGGCTGACCTTCGACCTCGCCTACGAAGAAGGCGGCAATCGTTTTCCAGACGATGTACCCGGCGACAGCAGACATGTCGTTTATACCTACGAACTGACTTACCCGTTCTCCACGATCATCATCAGGCCCAACGACAGCTGGTACGTTCAGTATTTCGCGGACACTGTCTGCCCGGTCTCAGCCTATGAGAGCAGGATCTTTCAGGTGGCGACCGACACCACGGGCGAGCCAGACGAAGCGTTCCTGATAAAGGAGAGCCTGATGGTCAACGACGAGGACAAGCCTCTAGTCGAAGCGAAGCGGCCCGAAGACCTGCCGCTGAACATCCGCGACGAGGTACATATCCCCGCCGATGCCATGTCCATCGCCTACCGGCGCGGACTGGTGAAACATTTCGGGCTTGGCGGGCCTAACGTGCGCTGACCGGAACTCCTGCAACCCATGTTGCGAGGATTTCGGCAGGGGTCGCACGCATGACGATCTTTTGCAGCAGGTCTTCGGGCGGCCCGAAATCATCGGACAGGTCCACGAGAATGGCGTCGAACTGCAGCCCCTCCTCGAAGGCACCGACGGGCAGGTCCAGCACCTCCGCGCCACCCCGGGTCGCCAAGTAGAACGCATCGCGGAAATCCACCCGCGCATCGGGAGAGCCCCTTTCCCGCGCCGCGCGTTCAGGATCGACGCCGTCTTCAAGCATCCGCGAACTGGTCACCGCTGCCCGGGCGTTATCCAGCAAAAAAGAGCTGTAGCCACCCGATATATCGGTCCCCAACCCCACGCGCAGCGCCTTGCGCAGGGCCCGGCGCAACGGAAAAACCG
>JBFFFS010000015.1:0-21139 GCA_041557855.1 Roseobacter sp.
ATCGGGCAGCACCGCGCGGGCGGCTTCGGCAGCCGATTCGATCTCGTCCATCAGCCGGTAGGCGGCCTCGCCACCGTCCATCAGCTTGCGCCCCACCAGATCCATCGCCTGAATGCCATTGGTGCCCTCGTAAATGGCCGTTACCCGCACATCGCGGTAGAATTGCGCAGCACCGGTTTCCTCGATGAAGCCCATGCCGCCATGCACCTGCATGCCGAGTTCCGCGACAGCGATGCCGGTATCGGAGCCGAAGGCCTTGGCAATCGGCGTCAGCAGCGCCGCGCGCGCTTTCCACTCATCAGCTCCGGTGGCCTCGGCCATATCGGTGGCAAAGGCGCAGCTGAGCCCGATCCCGCGTGCGGCAAATGTATCGGCGCGCATTGTCATCAGCATCCGGCGCACGTCGGCGTGATCGATGATGCTGCCGGTGCCCTCCGCGCGCAGGCTGCGGCCCTGTTTTCGCTCTTCGGCATAGGCCAGCGCGTGCTGGAATGCCGCCTCGGCGACGCCAACGCCCTGACCGCCGACACCGAGCCTTGCATTGTTCATCATGGTGAACATCGCCGCCATGCCGCCCTGTTCGGGCCCAACCATCCAGCCGGTGGCGCCGTCATACTGCATCACGGCGGTGGGCGAGCCGTGCAGGCCCATCTTGTGCTCGAGGCTGACCACCTTCAGCCGGTTGGCCGCGCCCAGCTTGCCCGCGGCATCCGGGATGAACTTCGGCACGAGGAACAGGCTGATCCCCTTGGTGCCTGAGGGGGCTCCGGCAAGCCGCGCCAACACCAGGTGGCAGACATTTTCGGCGACATCGTGATCGCCCCAGCTGATATAGATTTTCTGCCCGGAAATCGCATAGGTTCCATCGCCATTGTCCTCGGCGCGCGTGCTCAGCGCACCGACGTCCGAGCCGGCCTGCGGCTCGGTCAGGTTCATGGTGCCGGTCCACTCGCCGGAAATCAGCTTGGGCAGGTACAGTTCCTTGAGCGCATCGCTGGCATGATGGGACAGCGCCTCGATCTGGCCCTGGCTCATCAGCGGTGCCAGTTGCAGCGACAGGCAGGCGCCGCTCATCATCTCGTTGACCGCACTGGTCAGGGTCATCGGCAAATCCATGCCGCCGAATTCCGCCGGGGCGGACATGCCGACCCAACCTCCTTCGGCGATGGCCGCATAGCCTTCGGCATAGCCTGGCGAGGTTCGCACGATACCGTTTTCCAGTCGTGCCGGATGCAGATCGCCCGCCCGCTGCAGCGGCGCCAGGACCTCGTCACAAAGCTTGCCGGCTTCGGTCAGGATGGCCTGTGTCACATCTGCGGTCGCCTCTGCGAAACGCTCGGTCGCGCGCAGCGCGTCGAGATCCACAACATGGTCGAACAGAAAGCTGAAATCATCCACGGGCGAGCGGTAGGGCATGTCAAATTCTCCAAGGCAGACGGGTCACGCTTGGCAAGGCTGTCTGCAGCTTATAAAGGCGTCGATGCAAGAATGGGGCGCATTGGCGGGTGCCGCAACAAAAACGCCGCGTCACAGTTTGAAGAGGAAGCACATGGCCGCAATCCTGCCCTCAGACCCCGAAGCGATCGCGGCGGCGGCGGCGCTGCTTTCGGAAGGGCGGCTTGTCTCCTTTCCGACCGAAACGGTCTACGGGCTGGGAGCGGACGCGCGCAACGACCGCGCCGTGGCAGAGATTTTCGCCGCCAAGGGGCGGCCCAGCTTCAACCCTCTGATCGTACACGTATCCAGCACCGAAGAGGCGCAACGATACGGCCGTTGGTCACCCGAAGCCCAACAACTGGCCGACGCTTTCTGGCCCGGCGCGCTGACACTGGTTCTGCCGCTGGCGGATGGGCACGGGTTATCCTCTCTGGTGACCGCGGGCCTGCCCAGCGTCGGCCTGCGGGTGCCTGACCAACCGGTGGCGCGGGCGCTGCTTGAGGCTTTCGGCGGGCCGGTTGCGGCTCCGTCGGCGAATCCCTCGGGACGCATCAGCCCGACCACAGCGGCCCATGTGGCACATGGGCTTGGGTCCGCGGTATCGGCCATCATCGACGGTGGCGCCTGTCGGATCGGTCTGGAAAGCACCATTGTCGGTCTCACCGGCACCCCCGTTCTACTGCGCGCCGGTGGCATCCCGGCAGAAGAGATCGAAGCCGTACTCGGGACACCGCTGGCCCGTGCAGAAGAAGGCGAGATCACCGCGCCGGGTCAATTGAGTTCGCATTACGCGCCCGGCGCCACGGTACGTCTGAACGCCACCGAAGCCCGAAACGGCGAACTGTTTCTCGGTTTCGGGGAGATGACATGCGATCTGAACCTGTCACCCGCCGGCGATCTGGTGGAAGCGGCCGCACGGCTTTTTGACGCGCTGCACCGCCTCGATGCGACGGGCCGTCCGATTGCCGTGGCGCCGATCCCCGATGAAGGGATCGGCCGGGCCATCAACGACCGGCTCCCGCGTGCGGCCGCACCACGGGTATGACATGCCGGCGTGGCGTCGCTCAGGCGCGGCCCGATACCGAAGAAAGACTGACCGGATCGACGCCAATGCTCTCCAGCGCCGCGGCCCATTTCTGCGCCGCGGGCACCTGAAAGACCAGAGGAGCCGCTGCATCCGCCGTCAGCCAAGCATTATGCGCCAGTTCGTGCTCCAACTGGCCCGGTCCCCAGCCGGCATAACCCAGCATCATCAGCGCACGCTCCGGCCCGGTGCCGCGCGCGATCTCCTCGAGAATATCCAGCGTCGCGGTCATCCCGTACTGCGAAGCGACAGTGAGCGTATGCAGGCTGGAGGTGTAATCCGTCGAATGCAGCACGAATCCCCGCCCCGTCTCCACCGGACCGCCGTAATGCACGACCATCTCCGAAGCGTCCTGTGTCGGTACGATATCCAACTGGTCCAGCACGTCGCTCATGCGGATGTCCGTACTGGGCTTGTTGATAATGAGCCCCATGGCCCCCTTGTCCGAATAGGCACAGACGAGGATCACGGCCTGGGCGAACCGCACATCCTGCATCGACGGCATGGCCACCAACAGCTTACCTTCGAGGTTCAAAATCGATCCTTCGCATTGAAAACACGCGACTGAACATGACCCCTGACCGCGCGGGGCGCAAGACCCAATGCCGCCGACAGCGAAACATCTCTAACCGGAACGTGACTTGGCTTTTTCGCGGCACTGGCGCATAGAAATAACATGTGGAAATTTTGTGCCTCCCTGGCCCTGTGCGGCCTTCTTGCCTTTCCCGCTCTGGCTGAAAGCCGGTTCGCGCCGCCAGTTCGGGCGACGGTGCTCGAAGGCTGGGTGCGCGATGACGGAAGCCGCGTCGTGGGCCTGAGCCTGCGTCTCGCGCCGGGATGGAAAACCTATTGGCGCGCTCCTGGTGATGCCGGCATTCCACCCCGCTTCGACTGGTCAGGGACGCGGAACATCAAAAGCGTCGCCATCGACTGGCCAACTCCAAAGGTATTCGATCAGAACGGCATGCGCTCGGTCGGCTACGACGGTACACTGGTGATCCCGGTGGTGCTGCAACCTTCGGAAAGCGGCGCGCCCGTTCGTCTGCACAGCCGGATGGAGCTTGGCGTCTGCTCGGACGTGTGCCTGCCGCATGAAGTGGAGTTCGAAGCGGTGCTCGACGGCGAATCGACGCAGCCCACACCGGCCATTGCCGCCGCCCTTGCCCAGCGCCCTCTCTCCGCTGCCGAGGCAGGTGTCACGGACGCCAAATGCCGGATTCGGCCCACCAAGGATGGACTTGAAATCGAAACCCATGTTTCCATGCCCACCGCGGGCGCGCCCGAATACGTGGTGATCGAACCCGCGGCGCGGGATCTCTGGGTCAGCGAAGCGCGGACCGAACGCAAGGGCGGCGCAGTCATTTCGCGGTCCGAGATGATAAACATCAACGGCGGTCCGATCGCTCTGGACCGCTCGGCCATACGCATCACCGTGTTGGGCAGCAAACATGCCGTCGATATTCGCGGTTGCACGCCCGGCTAACGCGCACGCCCGATACCTGTTCCGTCATCGAACCGCCTGCCGCGCACGATGCAGCAACAACGCAGCCGTAATAAATCCCAGCAACGCAATCACGCCAGAGCCTAGTGCAAAGAGCACCAGCGCGGCGGTCACCGGGGCCGCCCCGGCCAATACGGGTGAGAGAGACGACAGAGCGGGCAGCAGGTCGCCGGTCAAGATAGCCCAGCCCAGCGTCATCGTGCCCCACAACGCCACCAGCCCCCAGACCACGCCAAAGCCGCGCCGCAGCGCCGGCACGGGCAGGCCAACGCCGCGCCGCATCGCTGTCATGCGGCGCGCGATATCATGCTGCACGGCGAGCAGTGCGGGCACCACCAGCAGCACCAGCACCATCCCGAACCCCAGCCCATAGACCAGCGTGATGACGGTCGGTTTGAGAAACTGCGCCTGCCGGCTGGTCTCGTAGAGCAGCGGGGTCATGCCCAGCACCGTGGTCAACGTCGTCAGCAGCACCGGACGCAACCTGTCGCAGGCCCCGTCTATGATCGACGGCACCAGACCACGCTCGGTCGCGTAATCGTCGATGGTGGTGATGAGAACGATGGAATCGTTGATGATGATACCGGTCATGCCCAGCAGACCGACCACCGTGAACATGCTCAGCGGCACATCCCAGGCCGTGTGCCCGTAGATCGCCCCGACGAGACCGAAGGGAATGGTCGCCATCACGATTACCGGGCGTTTCCAGCTTGCGAAAATCCACGCCAGTACGATGTAGATGCCAGCAAGGCAAAGGATCAGACCGGTCAGCGCACCCGACAGAAAAGTGTCCTGCTCTTCCGAGAGGCCCGCCATTTCCCAGTCCACCTGATAGGTCCCGGCAATCGTGGGCAGGATATCCTCTCGAAGCGACTTTTCGATCTGCGCCGCACGCGCGGGGTCATCCTCTGAAATATCGCCGGTGACCGAAATCACGCGCACCCCGTTTTCGCGCACCACCGAGCCGAAACCGATGCTGCGTGTCACACTGACGATGTCGGCCAGCGGCACATAGGTACCGGAGGGGCTGCGCAGATGTGTCCGCTCGAGAAAGTCCGCCGCTAATTCGCTCTCTGGCAATTCAACGCGGATTTCGGCGCTGCGGGGACCGTCAGGGAATGTCGCAGCCTCGATCCCGCCCAAGCGGTGGCGCAGGCTGCGGCCCAGATCGTCGATCCCGAAGCCAAGCGCCTGCCCCTGTGGCGTCAGATCAAGGATCAGTTCTTCCTTATCGTAGGCCAGGTTGTCCTGCAGACCGCTCACTTCCGGATAAGAGCGAAGAGCGTCCTGCAACGCGAGGCTGGCGGCCTTCAGCTGTTCAGTTGCCGCATTGAAAAACCGTACCCGCAGCGCATCTCCCTCCGGGCCCGAGCGCTGGCCACGAAAAGCCACGATCTCCGCCAGCGGGTGCCGTTGAATTTCATCCTGCAGCGCGGAGATCAGTTCGAAGCTCGAATAGGGCCGCTCCTCCGCGTCGATCAGCTCGATGGAGATACCACCCAGAAGGTCTGCATCCCGGTCTCCGATACCGCTGAGACCAGGCCAGTTGTTACCACCCACCACCGTCGTCATGTAGTCGATAGGGTTTCGGCCATATTCCTCCTCGTAGCGGGCGGCGACGGCTTCGGCGGCGCGCGCCATCTCGCGCATCATCTCCAGCGAATCCGAGCGTGTCGCCCCTTCGACCAACGCGAAATTGCCCGTCACGTAACCACGCTCGGGCGCGTTGAAAAAACGCCATTGGACATCGCCACGAATGAACACTGCAACCTGACCGGCCAGGATCGCGACGACACCGGCCAGCACCAGATACCGCGCGGCGATCACACCGGCGATGAACGGACGAAACAGCCTTTCCCGGGCCGCGCGAAAACCCTTGTTGACCTGACGGCTCGGCCAGTCATACCACCGCTGCTTGGCCTTGGTGGCCAGCGCATGCGCCATGTGGTTCGGCAAGATGAGGAAACATTCGACCAGCGAGGCGGCCAAAACCGCGATCACCGTCAGCGGAATATCCTTGATCAGCGCTCCGTAGCCACCGCCGACGGCCACCAGACCCAAAAAGGCGATAACCGTGGTCAGGGTTGCGGCGAAAACCGGCATTGCCATGCGACGGGCCGCATTCTCCGCAGCCACAAATGGCGACTCCCCGAAATGGCGCGCCCTGTGATCGGCATGCTCGGCCACCAAGATGGCGTCATCGACGACGATACCGAGGGTGATTATCAATCCGAAGACCGAGATCATGTTCAGGGTCAGACCACCGGCGTACATGATCGAGATCGCTGCGAGCATCGCCACCGGTATGCCGGCCGCCACCCACAGCGCCGTGCGCGCATTCAGGAACAGAAAGAGCAGGGCCACCACCAGCCCAAGGCCCATCAAGCCGTTGCTCACAAGAATATCGAGCCGGTCGGAAATCGCATCCGAACGCGAGCGGATCATATCGATCGACACCCCCTTCGGCAGGACGGTGGCGAGTTTTGCGGCGACCTCCTCGGTGCGCCGCTGAATGTCGATCGCATCCCCATCCATCGATCTTTGTATCTGGATGTTCACCGCCGGATTGTCGCCCACATAATAGCTGCGCTCGCGGGCGGTTCCTTCCCGCGTGACCGTGGCCACGTCGCCGATCCTCAGCTTCGACCCATCGGGATTTGACCGCAGCACGATCTCTTTTATCTGCGACGGCCCGCGTTTTTCCTGCCCCGTCCGAACGCGCGTGTTCTCGCCGGACACATCGCCTGCGGGGTCCGCATCGGCCTCGGCGGAAATCACCGCCGCAATTTCGGCCATGGTCAGGTCGTTCTTGACGAGTTGGATGGATGGGACTTCGACAAGGATACGGGGGGCCACGACCCCGCTCACCGAGACCCGCGTCACCCCTGCGGCAAAAAGATTGGCCACGAACTCATCCGCGAAACCCGCCAATTGCTCGTGATCCACCGGGCCATTTATGATCGCGGTGGTCACCCCGTCCCAGCGGGCGGACCAGCGCACCCTTGGGTCTTCGGCCTCTTCGGGAAGGCCGGTGATCGCATCCACAGCATTCTGGACATCGAGCGTGGCGCGCGACATGTCCCAGTTGGCCATGAATTGCAGATTGACCGTTCCTGAGCCCTCGCTGGCGGTCGCACGGGTACGCTCGACCCCATCCACGCCCTGCAGCGCAGGTTGCAGCAACTGAATAATGCCGCGGTCGATATCGTTGGCACCGGCGCCTTCCCAAGTCACCGACACCGACACGTTTTCGTTGATAACGTCGGGAAAGAACTGCTTGCGCATGTTCGGAATGGTCGCGAGGCTCACCCCAAGGACAAGCAGGATCAGCAGATTTGCCAGCGTCCGGTGCCGGGTGAAATAGGACAGAAGTCCGCTCGCACGGGCCGGAATAGGGCGCACCACCGCTTACCCGCCCATCCGGCTTTCGATGCTTTCAACCACCTGCGCAGGCACCTGACGCTCTGCCAGTTGCGCCAGCACCCGCGCCTTGGCCGCATCCGGCATCCGCTTGTTGTCCTCTACCAAGGCGACGAGACGCGCGCGCTGCTCGTCGCTCAATTCCAGCATGGTCTGCTGTTCGGGATCTGCCGGACCCATATTTTCGGCACCGGGCCGGATTGGCCTCACGGCAATTCCCGGACCCAGCAGCGGCGTACGCTGGCGAACCACCTCGCGCCCGTCGAGCCCCTCACCGCGCACCAGCACGTCGTTGCCCTGCCGGCGGACCAATTCGACCGGCAGCGCCTCCAGACGCGCATCTTCCGCCAGCACCAGCACATCGCCCGAGGACGCCAGCGCCGAGGCCGGCAGCCGCACCACGTCGTCCAACGCCGGTTCACGCACCTGCACGGTCACGAAATCGCCCGGACGAAATCCGATGGCCGAGGTCAGCCGCGCGAATACCAACCGCCCGGTCTGGCCCTCACCCGCACCGGCGCTCACCCGGCTCAGCACACCCAGCGCCACAAGATCACTGCCGGCGATGTCGAGTGTGACGTTCACCGGCGCGTCGATCAGCGCGCCTTCCGGGTCCAGAAGCCGCGTGTAGTCCGCCGTCGAGACGCGGAACGACACTTCGAGATCATCCGGGTCGATCAGATCGGCCAGACGCTCGTTCACGCTCACCAATCCACCTTCCACGAGCGCGGTATTGCTCAGCGTGCCGTCAAAAGGCGCGGTGATCGTCGTGTCCTGCAAGTTGCGGTCTGCCTCGGCCAGGGCGATCTGCGCACGCGCGAGCCGGGTCGCGGCCTGATCGACCCGCGCCTCGGCCTGTGCGACCGCCTGCGCGCGCGCCAGCACCACGGCCCGTGCGGCCGAAGCCGCAAGCTCCGCTGTTTCGACTGCCGCGGCCGATCCCACGCCGCGGTTCGACAGATCTTTCTGCCGCGCAAAAGCCTTTTCGCGCAGTTCCGCCTGTTCCTGTGCTGCCGTCTGCTCCTGCCGGGCAAGCGCAAGGCTGCGCTCGGCGTCGCGCACCTCGGCCCGCGCATCGGCCAGATCAGCCTCCGCACGATCAAAAGCGGATTGCATGTCGGCGGGATCTATCGTCACCAGCACGGCGCCCTGTGTCACCTCTCCGCCGTCCTCGAAGGTGCTCGACAAAGAGGTGATGCGTCCGGCCACCGCCGCACGCAACTCCAGCGTGCGGCGCGCCTGTATCTCTCCGAAAGTCTCCAGCACCGGCACCTCGCGCCCGGCCTGCGCGGTCACCACGTTGACTACGAAAACACGCTCGCGCGCGGGCCGTTCGGGCACCTGCTGCGCCATGCGTTCCTGCACGGCGCTACTGACCAGATGAACCGCATAGACGATCACCCCCAGCGTCGCCGCTGCGAGAAATACCCCCATAAAGCTCTGGCGCAAAAACCTCATACCGCTCCGATCATAACAAAAACCTTGGCGTATCAGTATCATAATCTAGGATCGGCTGGCAAAATGCCAATCACGATACATGTTACGCGCGCGGCAGCTATTTCCGTCGCTTGTGCTCGTCGAGACGCGGCATGATTTCGATGAAATTGCATGGGCGGTGACGGAAATCGAGCTGCTTGCTCAGGATTTCGTCCCACGCATCCTTGCAGGCGCCCGGACTGCCGGGCAGAGCGAAAAGATAGGTACCATTGGCAACCCCGCCAGTGGCGCGGCTCTGCACGGCGCTGGTGCCGATTTTCTGCATGGAAACGATGGTGAAGACCGTGCCGAAAGCGTCGATTTCCTTCTCATAGACATCCCGGTGCGCTTCCACGGTCACGTCGCGCCCCGTAAGGCCAGTGCCGCCGGTCGAGATAACCACGTCGATACCAGGATCCTCGCACCAGACGCGCAACTGGGCGGCGATCTCGGCGCGCTCGTCGGGAAGAATGCGGCGGTCGGCAAGCTCGTGACCCGCCTCGATCAGCCGGCCGACCAGCACATCGCCCGACTTGTCCTGCGTGATGTCGCGCGTATCCGATACGGTCAGCACCGCAATCCGCGCCGCTATGAATTCCTTGCTCTCGTCAATTCTGCTCATGTCCGGCTTTCTGCATGATCGTGTAACGCGGCGCAAGCGGGCCCGTGCGCCGTATCTTTCGGCGCCACGGGAACACCGGCGCCACATCCGAAGGGTTGCCGCAGGCGGGCGGGATCAGCCATCGGCCATCCGGGCCTTGAGGCTGAGAAGGTCCGCCCAGGCCTCGCGTTTGGCCGATGGCGTGCGCAGCAGGTAGGCGGGGTGGAACATCGGCAACGCAGGACATCCCGCCGCCTCGACCCAATGGCCGCGGAGCCGGGTGATCCCGCGCTTGCCCAAAAGCGCCTGCGCCGAGATATTTCCCATGATTATTAAAGCCTTGGGTTTCGCCAGCGCAATGTGGCGCTCGACAAAAGGCCGCATCATCGCGATTTCCTCGGCACTAGGGTCACGGTTTTGCGGCGGCCGCCATGGCAGCACGTTGGTGATATAGACGGGATGCTGCGCATTGGCGCGCCCCATGTCGATGGCCGCCAGCATACGGTCGAGCAACTGCCCGGCTCGGCCAACGAAAGGGCGGCCCTCACGGTCCTCGTCGCGCCCCGGCGCTTCACCGACGATCATCACCGGCGCGCCGGGCACACCGTCGCTGAACACCAGGTTGCGCGCGCCTTTCTTCAGCGCGCAATGCTCAAAGGCGGCAAGTGCTGCGCGGAGGCCGTCGAGATCAGTCGCCGCTGCCGCCGCGCGCTGGGCCTCGTCTACCGGATCGACGGCGGGTGCGGCTTGCGGGAGTGACACGGACTCTGGCGCCGCTGCCGGTGCCGACGCCAGCGCCGGCTTCACGATCTTGTCGGGCAGCGCAAAACGGTCCACCGGCGCGTCGCCGATGGCCTCGGTCGCGCCCAGCTCCGCCTGCCAGTCCAGAAGCGCCAGCGCGTGGTAGAATTCGGATGATTCCATGCCACCACTCTACGCTGCTCGCCGGGCGAACTGTAGAGGCAGATCGCCTCTCCTGACTGCGGCTTGCTCATGGACCTGCCGCTCCCTATAAGGTGACAAATCACCATAGGTTCGCCCATGACGTTTCCGCATCGACATCTGCTTGGGATCGAGGCCCTGCGCCCCGAGGAAATCACCACGGTGCTCGATCTCGCGGATCGCTACGCGGCCCTGAACCGCCAGCCCGACAAACACGCAGACGCCCTGCGCGGCCTGACCCAGATCAACATGTTTTTCGAAAACTCGACCCGTACCCAGGCGAGTTTCGAAATCGCGGGCAAGCGGCTGGGTGCGGACGTGATGAACATGGCCATGCAGGCCAGTTCCGTCAAAAAAGGCGAGACGCTGATCGACACGGCGCTGACGCTCAATGCGATGCATCCTGACCTGCTGGTGGTGCGTCACCCGCATTCAGGTGCGGTGGACCTGCTGGCGCAGAAGGTCAACTGCGCGGTGCTGAACGCGGGAGACGGACGCCACGAACACCCCACGCAGGCACTGCTCGATGCGCTGACGATCCGTCGCGCGAAAGGACGCCTGCACCGCCTGTCGGTAGCCATATGCGGTGATATCGCTCATTCCCGCGTGGCGCGGTCGAACATCCTGCTGCTGGGAAAGATGGAGAACCGCATCCGCCTGATCGGTCCGCCCACGCTGATGCCCTCCGGCATTTCGGAATTCGGCGTCGAGGTGTTCGACGACATGGCCGAAGGGCTGCGCGACGTCGATGTGGTGATGATGCTGCGGCTCCAGAAAGAGCGGATGGATGGCGGCTTCATCCCCTCCGAGCGCGAATATTACCACCGATACGGGCTCGATGCGGAGAAACTGGGCCATGCCAAGGAGGATGCCATCGTCATGCATCCCGGCCCGATGAACCGCGGGGTGGAAATCGACGGCACGATCGCCGATGACATCAACCGCAGCGTTATCCAGGACCAGGTGGAAATGGGTGTCGCCGTGCGCATGGCCGCGATGGACCTGCTGGCGCGGAATCTGCGGCTCACGCGCAAGGGGGCGGCATGACGAAGCCGATCGAGGTGCCCCGGGGCGAGCATGGCCTGATCCGCGTTTTTGCCGTCAACCGACCCAAGGCCGAGATCCTGGCGGAGCTGAAAAACCGTCCCAAACCAGATCTTGCGCGGGAACTGTTGGGCCTGCCGCATCTCGATACCTCTAGCACCGAAATCTTCGCGGTCTCCGACCTGTCGGGCGTGGGCCTGGCCAACTACCTCAGTGAAGGCTACGCGGTGCCCGAAGCCGAGACCGGCCGCGACAAGGCGCGCCTTGATGCGCTGGACGGCTACGTGCTGTTGCTCTTTTCCGACTCGTTCGGCGGACGCGAGGCGACGCTGGAGCCGGGGCCTGACGTGACCCTGATCGGCACTTACGGCGAATTCACCCCAGCCCCCGCCACCGAAACTCTGAGCGCGGAAAGCGCGCAGGCCTATACCGGCGTGCGCCTCCCTCCGAAGCCCACGCTGCAGCGGCGCCGCCCCGGCAGCGGTGCTGTCGTGGTTCTTGCGCTGCTGGTCCTTGCCGCCCTGCTCTGGTGGGGGCTGGCGCTGCGATGAGGATGGAACCGATATGAACGACCCCAAAGACCCCAAGATGTCGGGCCGCGTGGCGCTGGTGGCGCTACTGGTAGCTTTCGGCGTGGTCGGCCTGATGCTATGGGTGGGCGCATGACCCTGGCCCTCGTCAACGCGCGCCTTGTCGATCCGGAAGCCGGCACGGTAACGGTCGGCGCGGTAACGATATCTCAAGGAATTATCCAGCAAGTATTTGATAATAAAACGAATCCGTTTCGCGGCGAAACAGGAGAGGTTATCGACTGCGGGCTCAAATACCTCGCGCCGGGCATTGTGGACATCGGTGTGAAGGTCTGCGAACCCGGCGAGCGCCACAAGGAAAGCTACCGCTCGGCGGGGCTGGCAGCGGCGGCAGGCGGGGTCACCACCATGGTTACCCGCCCCGACACGATCCCAGCCATCGATAGCCCCGAAGCACTGGAATTCGTAGCCCGCCGCGCAGGTGAAGCGGCCCCGGTCAACGTGCTGCCCATGGCGGCGCTGACCAAGGGGCGCGAGGGCCGCGAGATGACCGAGATCGGTTTCCTGATGGATGCCGGTGCGGTGGCTTTCACCGACTGCGACAGCGTCGTCACCGATACCAAGGTCTTCTCGCGAGCGCTTACCTACGCCCGCGCCCTTGGCGCTCTGGTCATCGCCCATCCGCAGGACCCGGGCCTGAGCCGAGGCGCGGCGGCAACCTCGGGCAAATTCGCCTCCCTCCGCGGGCTTCCGGCGGTCTCGCCGATGGCCGAACGCATGGGGCTGGATCGTGATATCGCGCTCGCCGAGATGACGCAGGCGCGCTATCACGCCGACCAGATCACCTGCGCCCGCGCCTTGCCGGCGCTTCAGCGCGCCAAGAACAACGGCCTCGACATAACCGCCGGCACGTCAATCCACCACCTGACGCTCAACGCGCTGGACGTGGCGGACTACCGGACCTTCTTCAAGCTGAAGCCGCCGCTGCGCGATGAAAACGACCGGATTGCGGTAGCGGAGGCAGTGCGCAGCGGGCTGATCGACATCATCTCGTCCATGCACACGCCGCAGGACGAGGAAAGCAAGCGCCTGCCCTTCGAGGAAGCCGCCTCTGGTGCTGTCGCCCTCGAAACCCTGCTGCCGGCAGCCATGCGTCTCTACCATGCCGACCTCATCGACCTGCCGACGCTCTGGCGGGCGATGGCGCTGAACCCGGCCAAGCGGCTCGGGTTGGGTTGCGGGCGGCTCAGCGCCGGCGCACCTGCCGATCTGGTGCTCTTCGACCCCGACGCGCCGTTCCTCATGGACCGCGCCACGCTGCGCTCGAAATCGCGCAACACGCCTTTCGACGGCGCCCGCATGCAGGGCCGCGTCCTGGCGACATATGTCGCGGGCAAACCCGTCTATGAAAGGCCCTCATGAACCACACGGATATTGCCATGACCACGATGTTCTATTGGGCGGCTCTGGGATACCTGCTGGGCTCCGTTCCGTTCGGCCTGCTGCTCGCGAAAGCGATGGGCCTGGGCAACCTGCGCGAGATCGGCTCGGGCAATATCGGCGCCACCAACGTCCTGCGCACCGGCAGCAAGCCGGCCGCCGCCCTGACACTCCTGCTCGACGCGGGCAAGGGCGCGGTGGCGGTACTTCTGGCCAAGACAGCAGGTGGCGAGCTGCCACTTGTCGCCGGGCTCGCGGCGATGATCGGCCACTGCTTTCCCGTCTGGCTGCGATTTTCCGGCGGCAAGGGGGTTGCGACCTTTCTTGGCATCGTGCTGGCACTGAACTTCTGGGTGGGCCTCGGCGCCTGCCTCGCATGGCTGGCCGGGGCTTTTGCCACGCGCATTTCCTCCATGGGCGCGCTTGTCGCGTCACTCGCCGCGATCCCTCTGACCTATGCTCTGGACGGCTCGGCGGCCGCTGTCTTCGTCGCGCTGATGGCCGCAATCATCTTCTGGCGGCACCGGGGCAACATCGCCCGTATCCGCGCCGGCACGGAGCCGAAGATCGGCCAGAAAAAGTGAGCCGCGCGGCGCTCGCCGACGTGGTCGCGGCGCTGGACGCCCTGCCCGCCTGCACCATGACGGGCCAGATCAGGGGCCGACGTTATATCGCCACGAAAACGCTGTTCAACGAAGGCCGTTCGGTCAAGCTGGTGGCCCAGGAGCTTGGCGGTGCGGATACCATCAGCTTCAACCTCTACAAGCTCGCCGGCGGACCTCGTCTTTACCCCTGCGAGATGCCTGCCGAGAAAACCATCCGTTTCGTGCTGCATATCGAACCAGACCCGCTGCCGCCGGACTGTCAATAAACCACCGGGGCACCTTCATCTTGCCCGAAAAACTCCCGCCGGAGGCTCCCCCGGTCTGCCCCCCACAAGGCACGTTGCACATCCGGGCCCGGCACGCCTATTGTGCGGCCATGACAAAGATACTCACCAGCCCCGACGGAACCCCCGCCAGCCGCCTCGCCTTCGGCACTATGCAGTTCGGCGGGCGCGCCGACGCGCAGGCCTCGCGCGCCATGTTCGATGCCTCGATTGAAGCGGGCATCACCCATTTCGACACCGCCTATGTCTCCAACGACGGCGCGTCCGAAGAAATTCTGGGCTCCTTTCTGGATGCCAACCGCGACGGGCTGCTCATCGCCACGAAGGCGGCCTATTCGGGAGGCGGCTCGCGCGAGAATATCCTGAACACCTTCGAGGTGTCGCGCAAACGGCTGAAGCTCGACATGGTCGATGTGCTCTACATGCACCGTTTCGACCCCGACACCGACCTGCATGAAAGCATGGAGGCAATGGCCGAGCTGAAATCGGCCGGCAAGATCCGCTACGTGGGCGTGTCGAATTTCGCCGCGTGGCAGGTCATGAAAGCGCTCGGGATCGCCGCGAAATTCGGGATCACCGTCGATATCGTTCAGCCGATGTATAATCTGGTCAAACGTCAGGCGGAGGTCGAAATCCTGCCGATGTGCGCGGATATGGGCGTGGCCTGTGCCCCCTACTCGCCGCTCGGCGGCGGGCTGCTGACCGGCAAATACGCCACCGGCGGCGACGGGCGCTTGGCCGAAGACGACCGCTATGCCGTGCGGTACGGCCTGGAATGGATGCACCGGGCCGCCCGCGATCTGGCGACTTTGGCGCAGGAAATCGGCGAAGACCCGGCGACACTCGCGGTGGCCTGGGCCGCCGCACACCCGATGGGGCCAACCCCGATCACATCGGCGCGCTCGGCAGAGCAGCTCAAACCCTCGCTGGCGGCCATGACCTACGACATGACGCCGGAGCTCTACGCGCGCCTCAGCGCGCTCAGCCCGACGCCACCGCCTGCCACGGACCGGATCGAAGAGCAGGAATGACCACCGGGATCATCGTGATCGGCGGCGGCATCGCGGGGCTGTCCGCCGCCGCAGCCCTTGCCGGGCACGCCGAGGTGACCGTGCTTGAGGCCGAGGCCGCGCTTGGCTATCACAGCTCCGGCCGGTCGGCAGCGCTGATCGAGAAGAACTACGGCGCGCCCTCGGTGCAGGCGCTCAACCACGCGACGTTCGACCCTCTGGAGGCAGGGGGCTACCTCAGCCCGCGCGGGCTGATGATCCTCGGCAAGCCCGGCGAAGATCAGGCCTTTGCGCAAGACTGCGCCACCCTTGGCACGAAAGAGGTTGCCGTCGGTGAGGCCTGCGCGATGGTGCCGATCCTCGATCCGGGAAAGATCATCCGCGCTGCCTATCACGCGGAGGCCTTCGACATCGACACCGACCGCCTGTTGCAGGACTTCGCGCGGCAGGTGCGCGGCGCGGGCGGCCGCATTCACTTCAACGCAAGGGTCACGGAAATCGTGCGGACGACGCAGGGCTGGCAGGTTCACGCCGGCGACCGGACATGGCAGGGCGCGCGGATCGTCAACGCCGCCGGGGCCTGGGCCGACCAGGTCGCGGCACTCGCCGGGATCGCACCCATCGGCCTGACGCCCTACCGCAGATCGATGGCGCGCCTGCCCGCGCCGGGCGGCCATGACGTCTCGGGCTGGCCGATGTTCTTTGGCGTCGGCGAGACCTGGTATGCCAAACCCGATGCCGGGCACCTGCTGGTCTCGCCCGCCGACGAGGACCCGGTGGAGCCGCATGACGCCTGGCCCGAGGATCTGACCATCGCCGAAGGGCTGGCGCGCTACGAGGCGGTGGTGACGGAGCCGGTCACCCGTCTGCAGTCGAGCTGGGCGGGGCTGCGCAGCTTTGCCCCCGACCGCACGCTGGTGTTGGGGCCAGAGCCGGACGAGCCCAGCTTCGTGTGGTGCGCGGCACAGGGCGGCTATGGCTTCCAGACCAGCTTTGGTGCCGCAAGGCTGCTTGCCGATCTGGTGCTGGGCCGCGCGCCGGACCTGCCGCAGGAGGTGGTCGCGCAACTGACACCGGGACGATTGCGGTGAAGGGGCGGCTGCCGCCCAATGCCAGCGTGGCCGGTGACGCCGGCGGCGGCAAGCTCTGCGCGCCGTCGGCGGTCAAGAACGGCCCCGCACTGACAGCACTTCTGCGCGAGCACGCACCGCAAGCGGGCCGCGCACTGGAACTGGCCAGCGGCACGGGGCATCACGTCCAGATGTTCGCGCGCGCCCGGCCCGGTCTGACGTGGCAACCCACCGAGATCGCCCCCGCACGCCGCGCCAGCATCGACGCCTACACCGCCGAAGGCGGCCTGCCGAATGTCCTGCCTGCCGTGGCGCTGGATGCCGCCGCTCCGGGCTGGCACAAAGACTTTGCCGCGCAGGATCTCGTCACCTTGTGCAACCTTCTGCACCTCATCCCGGCAGAGGCCGCCGAGCGGATCATCCATGAGGCGGTCGCGGCGCTGAAGCCGGGCGGACGCTTCATGCTCTACGGTCCGTTCCGGCGCGGCGGCGCGCTCACCAGCGAGGGCGACGCGCGCTTTGATGCGCAACTGCGCGCAGCGGACCCGGCGATCGGCTACAAGGACGACGCGGCGGCGGAAGCCTGGCTGCGCGCGGCGGGCACGGCAGAGGTGGCGCGGGTCGAGATGCCCGCGAACAACCTCGCCTTCATCGCCACCCGTTAGCCGTCGATGCGGATGCGCTCGTTTTTCGGATCGTAGGGGCTGTCCTCGACGATCTCGGCATCCCAGAGCTTGTCGAACATCTTCACCTGCAGTTTGGTGCCTGGCACCGCCAGATCGGGTTTCACGTACCCCATGCCGATGGACTTGCCGAAAGCCACCGAATAACCGCCCGAGGTCAGGCGGCCCACGCGGGTCTCGCCGTGATAAAGCGCCTCTCGGCCCCAGGGGTCGGCATCCTCCGGCCCCTCGATCAGCAGCGTGACGCATTTCGACCGCACGCCGGTTTCCTCCAGCTTCGCCTTGCCGTGGAAGTCCTTGGAAAGGTCCACGAAGCGCGGCAGGTCAGCCTCCAGCGGGGTCGCGTCACGGCCAAGCTCGGTGCCGAAGGCGCGGTAGCTCTTCTCCTGACGCAGCCAGTTCTGCGCGCGTGCGCCAACGAGTTTCATCCCGTGCTTCTCACCCGCTTTCTCGAGCTGGTCGAAAAGGTAGTTCTGCATCTCGATGGGATGGTGCAGCTCCCAGCCCAGCTCTCCGGTGTAGGCAACGCGGATGGCGCGCACCGGGCACATACCCAGTTCGATGTTGCGCATGCTCAGCCAGGGGAACCGCTTGTTGGACAGCACCGTCGCCGGGTCTGCATCCTTGACCAGGTCGTTTAGTACATCGCGCGATTTTGGCCCGGCGATGGCGAAAACGCCCCACTGCGTGGTCACGTCATGGCATTCGATGTAACCGAACTCGGGGGCCTTGTCCTCGATGGCCTTGCGCAGGTAGTCGGCGTCATAGGCTGTCCAGGCGCCTGCCGACACGAGGTAGTATTCATCCTGCCCGAGCCGCACGATGGTGTACTCGGTGCGCGTGGTGCCGTGGCCGGTCAGCGCATAGGTCAGGTTGATGCGGCCCACGGAGGGCAGCTTGTTGCAGGTAAACCAGTCGAGGAACTGAGTTGCGCCGGGCCCCCGCACCAGATGCTTGGTGAAGGCGGTGGCGTCGATCAGGCCGACACCTTCGCGGATCGCCTTGGCTTCTTCGACAGCATATTGCCACCAGCCGCCGCGCCGGAAGCTGCGCGCGTCGTGATCGAAATTTTCAGGCGCATCGAGCGGGCCAAAATAGTTCGGCCGCTCCCAGCCGTTGACCTGCCCAAACTGCGCGCCGCGCGCGGCCTGACGGTCATAGGCGGGCGAGGTGCGCAGCGGCCGGCAGGCGGGGCGCTCTTCGTCCGGGTGGTGCAGGATATAGACGTGCTCGTAGGCTTCCTCGTTCTTGCGCGCGGCGTATTCCGTCGTCATCCAGTCGCCGTAGCGCTTGGGATCGAGCGATGCCATGTCGATCTCGGCTTCGCCGTCCACCATGAGTTGCGCAAGGTAGTAGCCGGTGCCGCCAGCCGCCGTGATCCCGAAGGAGAAGCCTTCGGCCAGCCACATGTTGCGCAGCCCCGGTGCTGGCCCGACCAGCGGGTTGCCGTCGGGCGTATAGCAGATCGGCCCGTTGAAATCGTCCTTGAGCCCGCAGGTCTCGCAGGAGGGGATGCGGTGGATCATCGCCATGTACTGCTCTTCGATCCGCTCCAGATCGAGCTGGAACAGATCGGCGCGGAAGCTGTCCGGCACCCCGTATTCAAAGCGTGCGGGCGCATTTTTCTCATAAACGCCGAGAATCCAGCCGCCGCGTTCCTCGCGCACGTAGGACTGCGCGTCCGCGTCGCGGACCACCGGATGTTCGGGGTTGCCCGCGTCCTTGCGGAACTTCACCAGTTCCGGGTCCTGCTCCATCACGATGAACTGATGCTCGACCGGGATTGCCGGCATCTTGATGCCGAGCATCTTCGCGGTGCGCTGTGCGTGGTTGCCCGAGGCCGTCACCACGTGCTCGGCGGTGATCACCACCTGCTCGTCACTGGGCACGAGGTTGCCGCCCTTCTCCAGCATCTTCGTGGCGGTCACTTCCCAATGGGTACCGTTCCAGTGAAAGGCATCCGCCTGCCACTTGCGTTCGATCATGACGCCCCGCTGGCGCGCGCCCTTGGCCATCGCCATGGTCACATCCGCGGGGTTAATGTAGCCGTCGGTGTGGTGGTAGAGCGCGCCCTTGAGATCCTCGGTGCGAATGAGCGGCCACCTTTCCTTGATCTCGTCCGGCGTCATCCACTGGTAGGGCACGCCGCAAGTCTCGGCCGTAGAGGCGTAGAGCATGTATTCGTCCATGCGCTCCTGCGTCTGCGCCATGCGCAGGTTGCCCACCACCGCAAACCCGGCGTTGAGCCCGGTTTCCTCCTCCAGCGTCTTGTAGAAGCGGATCGAGTAGTCGTGGATGTGGGTCGTCGCGTAGGACATGTTGAAGTAGGGCAGCAACCCCGCCGCGTGCCAGGTGGAGCCGGAGGTCAGCTCGTCACGCTCCAGCAGCATGACATCTTCCCAGCCAGCGCGCGCCAGGTGATAGGCGATGGAGGTACCGACGGCACCGCCGCCGACGACAAGGGCTTTGACTTGGGTTTTCATGACGCGAGGGGCCTCTTTGCGAAAGTATCAGACACCCATTTAAGCCAAAGCCCGCCGCTTTGCGTCAATCACCCGACCGCTCAGCGATCAAAAACGACGATTTTTTTCGCGGGCACGTTGCGCCACGGGCATTGGACCGAGGTGTCGCTTAACGAGAGACTCGCTCCATATGCCGCTGAAGACCCGCCGACCTGTGCGGCGCGGGTCGAGGCAGGCCTGCGCCGCGAGGCCGGATGCAGGAAAAACAGGTAGCTCTGACGCTGCCTGCGCGCGGTCACTTTGTCATTTTCGCAAAGACTTGCGGCATCACGTGGCCGAACTTTTCGATTGCGGCTTCCACGGAGGAGTGGCGCATCGCCGGGCGGCCATCGTAATCGGTGAAGCCATATTTTTCTGCTACTTCACAGAGCGTAAGGACCGTGCCGTCGCGTTCCGCTTCGTCTTTGTCAGCCGCCAGATGCGCAACCGCCAAGCCGACCATTTCCGGTGAGTTGGCATGGGTTGCCGGATCGAAACCCGGCGGCAGCGGAATGCCGACATCCTCTCCTGCCGCAGCCAGAAGCACACGTTCGGTACGGATAAAGGACGGCCACAGCGAATAGGTTCTGACGCCGGTGCCCTTTAACTCATGGGCCACAGCCTGCGTTATCCTGTCCGCCGTCGCGCGCGAGATGGAATAGGGAGCGCAGAAGAAATCGAAACAGGATCCCGGCGAGGAGATGTTCACGATGCATCCGCTGCCTTGTCCGATCATGGCCGGAACCGCCGCATGCGTCGCGAGGTAATACGAGCGCGCGCTGACGGCCATCTGGCTGTCAAATTCTGAAGCGGGCATTTCCCAGAACCGCTCGGTCAGCGCGCCATGCGACTGACCGTTGTTCACCAGTATGTCGATGCGGCCGAACCGGTCCAGACCCCCCCGGACCAATCCCTCGACCGCTGTCTCGTCGCTCAGATCACAGGCGACGGGAACGGCCTTGCCGCCTTCGGCCTCGATTTCCCCGGCAACCTCTTCCAGCGATCCGGTGGGGCGGGCATGCCCTTCGCCGGACAGGGTGTCCCGCTGTGGCGACATGGTCCGCGCCGCGATGACGACCGTGGCGCCTTCGCGCGCCAGCCCGATGGCGGTGCCACGCCCAATTCCCCGGCTGGCACCTGTTAACAGCGCAATACTTCCGTCCAGAATACCCATTTTCAACTCCCTTTGTTTCAAATCCCCTTGTCACTCGTATTCAGACAATTGCCGCCGGATCGCTGAAGCTGCCGGTGGTGGGTCACGTGGGCGACGGCAATTTCCACGCGACCCCGCTGGTCGATATGAGCGATGCCACCGAGGTGGAGAAGGCCACGCAATACATCAGCTGGCTTAACGACCTCGCGATCTCGATGGACGGTACCTATACCGGCGAGCACGGCATCGGTCAGGGCAAGATGAAGTACCTGCGCCAGGAACTGGGCGATGCCACGGATTTCATGGCCGACATCAAGCGCGCGCTTGATCCCCTGGACATTCTCAACCCGGGTAAGAT
>JBFFFS010000016.1:0-21034 GCA_041557855.1 Roseobacter sp.
CAGCGCGCCCTTCTGTCGCTTGTATCTGGCTGCCAATTCATCGACAGTCTGCGGAGCAGGCGGAACCGGAATAGACAGACTTCATGGACATACGCGCAATACTGATGGGGCTGGCCTTCGCGCTGATGTGGTCATCGGCCTTCACCTCGGCGCGGATCATCGTCACGGATGCCTCGCCACTCGCAGCGCTGACCCTGCGATATCTGCTCTCGGGTCTGCTTGGCGTCGGCATTGCCTGGGCAATGGGTCAGTCCTGGCATCTCACACGGGCCCAGTGGCGCGCCACCATCGTCTTCGGCATTCTGCAGAACGCCGTCTATCTGGGCCTCAATTTCGTCGCCATGCAAAGCATCGAAGCCTCGGTGGCGGCCATTATCGCCTCGACCATGCCCTTGCTGGTCGCGCTGGCAGGCTGGCTTTTTCTTGGCGAGCGCCTGAAACCTCTGGGCATCGCCGGTCTGATCGCCGGCCTTGTCGGGGTCGGTCTCATCATGGGCGCGCGGATCACCGGCGGGGTCGATACTTTCGGCCTCGTGCTGTGCTGCATCGGCGTCATCGCCCTGACGGTCGCCACCCTGTCGGTGCGCGGCGCGACCTCGGGAGGCAATTTCCTGATGGTTGTCGGGCTGCAGATGCTGGTAGGCTGCGCGGCGCTGGCGCTGGCGACGGCACTTTTCGAAACGCCGCGCGTCACCCCAGCTGGCCTTTGCTCGCTGCCTTCATCTACACGACGCTGGTGCCGGGTCTCGCTGCCACTTTCGTGTGGTTCTGGCTGGTCAACCGGATCGGCGCCACCCGTGCCGCGACCTTCCATTTTCTCAATCCGTTCTTCGGCGTTGCCATCGCCGCCGTGCTGCTCAGTGAGCCGCTGGGGCGGCAGGACCTGCTCGGCGTGGCGATCATCACGCTGGGCATTCTGGCTGTTCAACTGTCCCGCCAACGCGCGCGATGAAAATCGTTCCGGTAGCGGGAAAATCGCTCTAAATTCGAGGCGGAAGTTAATAAGAAGTCGGCCATGACCCGCTCGGAAAATCCCAAGTCCTATGCTTTCGTGCTCCTGCCCGGGTACTCGCAGCTGGGGTTTTCCTGTGCGCTCGAAGCGCTGTCCCTGGCCAACCGCCATCCGTCCGGGCGCATTTTCTACAAGTGGCGGCTGCTCAGCGAAACTGGCGCGCCGGTGCCCGCCTACAACGGGGTTGAAGTCCGCGTCGATGGCCCGCTATGCCCGCTGGAACGCGACGAAACCATCGTCATCTGTGCGGGTGAACGCGTCGGCGATGCTGCCACCAAACCTCTGCTGAACTGGCTCCGGCGCGAAGTGCGGCGCGGCATGGATTACGGCGCGCTTTCCTCCGGCACCTATGTGCTGGCGCTGGCTGGTCTGTTGTCCGGCAAGCGGGTCACCACCCATTGGGAATACAGCGCCGCCTTGACGGAAGTGCTGCCCGACGTCGTCATGCAGGACGCGATCTATGTTATCGATGGCCGTGTCTTCACCACCGCCGGCGGGGCTGCGTCGATGGACATGATGCTGGCGCGGATCAAGTCGGATTACGGAGAAGAGCTTTCTGCCTGGGTTGGCGATCAGATGATATACGCGGCGCCCCGGCTTGCAGAGCACAGCCAGCGTGCCGCAGGTCCGGCAGGCACCCCCATACGCCACCGCAAGCTGGCGCTCGCCCTGCAAATCATGGAACACAACATAGAGGATCCGGTCACACCCGACGAGATTGCCGAAAAGGTGGCGATCTCCAATCGCCAGCTGGAGCGGCTTTTTGCCCAGCACATCGGTTTGTCGCCAAAGCGCTATTACCTGCGCCTCAGGCTGGATCGCGCCCGCGACCTGCTCCGCCAGACCGATCTGTCGGTGACCGATGTCTGCGTTGCCTGCGGCTTCCGCTCGCTGTCGCATTTCTCCAAGAGCTACCGGGCGGCGCATGGGGTCAGCCCGGGGGTGGAACGCGGCGCCACCAAGCTTATCTGGCACGGCGGTTTGTAATCAGCCGCGCCGGAAAATGGCAATCAAGCCCTGATCCGGCGCATGCCCGTCCGGTGCGCCCTCCCCGTATACCGGGCGGGTCTCCGTCTCGAACGACCTGATCATCGGCGACAGCGCCTCGAACTTTTGCGCGAACCCCCGCGTCTCGTAGTGGTCCTTCTTGATCGTCAGCACGAAAAGGGCATCCGGTGCCGCAATGCGCAGCAACTCGTCTAGCGCCTCCGGTCCAACGTGGCCGTGCGTTAACGTGCCCGAACTGACCACCGCGTTATAGCTGCCATCCGCGAAGGGCAGACGGCCCGTCAAATCGCCCTCGAACAGCTGGCGGTAAACTGCTTTCTCACGGGCGGTCTGCAGCATCTCGCGGCTGATGTCGAAAGCGTCGATCTCGCACCCTCCCGCCGCAAGAATACGCTCCGCCACAAGGCCAGTACCGGCACCCGCGTCAAGCACAGGCCCGCGTCCCCCATGTTCGTGAAACAGCTCGGCCACATGCGCCGGCATCAGGAAGCCGGTCTTTTCGGCAAAGGTCTTGTCGTAGGTTGCCGCCCATTCCGCGTAGAGGCGCTTGCTGTCCTCGGGGGTCTGCAGCGCATAGGCCGCGTCCACATCCGGAGTCTTTCTGGTCATGAACGGCACCCTCCCGACTATCCTCCCGCAGCCCCCTCCAGGGCGCGTTCGACCGCGCTGGTGATCGCTGCGGACATCGGCCGCGTCGGCGCGCCCCATGTGCCCAGTACCGTACCATCCGGCCCGATCAGGATTTTGTTGAAATTCCAGCGAGGGGTAAAGCCCGTATCCGCCTCGACCGCCTTGTAGAAGGGGTGCGCATTGCGGCCCTTGACCCGCGAGATATCAGCCATGGGCATATCGAGGCCGAAGGAGATTTCGCAGAATTCCTTCACCTCCTCGGCGGTGTCCAGTTCCTGGTTGAAATCGTCAGAGGGCACCGCGAGCACCACGAGGCCCTGCGCGCGGTACTGATCGTAAAGTGCCTGCAAACCATCGTATTGGCCGGTAAAACCGCATTGCGAGGCGGTGTTCACCACCAGCACCGGCTGTCCTTGCCATTCAGACATCTCCAGAAAGCCGCCGTCGATGGAAGCAAACCGGTAGTCATGGCCGACACCTGCCCAGGCCGCGCCGGTCACCACCATACTAAGCAAAAAAGCCGCCAGTCCTTTCATAACTCCCTCCGTTTGGATCAGCTTCAAGATATAAGCGGCTTCGCGCAACTGGCCAGTCAGGCACCGCCTCCGCAGCCGGATGAAACGACGCAGCCTCTTTTCTTCCAGCCGATTCTGCCCATTTACTACTGTGAGCAAAGCAAGGAGCAATCATGCCCAAATATGCAAAAACCGAAGAGGCCATCGCGCGCCTCTCGCCCGAAGAATATCACGTCACGCAGCAAAGCGGTACCGAACGCCCAGGCACCGGAGCATTGCTGCACAACAAGGAGCCCGGCATTTACGTGGATATCGTCTCTGGCGAGCCGCTGTTCGCCTCCGCGGACAAATATGAAAGCGGCTGCGGCTGGCCCAGCTTCACCAAGCCGATCGAGCCCGCACACATTACCGAATTGCGCGACGCGAGCCTTGGCATGTTACGCACCGAAGTCCGCTCCACCCATGGCGACAGCCATCTCGGGCACGTCTTCCCCGACGGGCCTCGCGACCGTGGCGGGCTGCGCTACTGCATCAATTCGGCTTCCCTGCGCTTCGTGCACCGTAACGACATGGCAGCCGAAGGGTACGGGGAATACATCGATCAAGTGGAGGACGTGGCATGACACAGGAACGCGCAGTACTGGCCGGAGGATGCTTCTGGGGCATGCAGGACCTCATCCGCAAACGCACGGGTGTGATTTCGACCCGCGTCGGCTACACCGGCGGCGACGTGCCGCACGCCACCTATCGCAACCACGGCACCCACGCCGAAGGCATCGAGGTGATCTTTGATCCGTCTGTCATCAGTTACCGCGACCTTCTGGAACTGTTTTTCCAGATTCACGACCCATCGACGCTGAACCGGCAGGGCAACGATGTGGGCCTCAGCTACCGGTCAGCCATCTACTACGTGGACGAGGCACAGAAAGCCGCGGCGCTGGAGACCATCGCCGATATCGAAGCCTCCGGCATCTGGCCCGGAAAGGTCGTGACCGAAGTCGAACCCGTGGGTGATTTCTGGGAAGCCGAACCGGAACATCAGGATTACCTGGAACGGTACCCGAACGGCTACACCTGCCATTTTCCGCGCCCCGACTGGGTCTTGCCAAAACGCTCATCGGCCTCTCAGGCCGCGGAGTGAACCCTTCAACAACCGGCGCAATCAGAATTTGCGCCGGTTTTCTGAAATCAATCAGATATTAACTGCCGGAGGTCTAAAAAGCGCAGGAATTTTTTTGGAGACAAAACATGCGCTTTTTTTCCAGGTTCCGGAAACCGGCAGAAACACCCATCCCTCGCAAGGATGAATTCCTCGAAGCGATGAGCCAGACCAGTGCGATTGCGTGGTTTGACCACAGCGCCAAGGTGATCGAGGCGAATCAGATTTTCTGCGACATGACGGGCTATGCTCAAGAGCAGGTCATCGGCATGGATCACGATGCTTTCGTAGCCCCGGAACTGCGGAAAACGGATGCCGACGCGGCATTTTTCAAAGCACTCCGGGACGAGGAATTGATACCCGCAACAGTGCCCCGGCTGAACAAGGATGGCATGCTCATCTGGCTGCACACAACCTATGTCCCCATGCGCACCGAGACGGGCAAGCTTGAGCGTCTGGCCGTGGTCGCAAAAGATGTTACCGAAAGCTATCAGAAGATCAGGGACCAACTGGAACAGTTCGATTCCATCAGCGATCGCCAGGCCAAAATTGTTTTCGATCTCAAGGGAAACATTTTGCATGCAAACGAGAACTTCCTCAAAACCATGGGCTAAAAAGAACAAGAGGTGATCGGCAAGCATCACTCGATGTTCGTACATCCGGAGTATGCGGCGACACAGAAGTATCGGGAATTCTGGAGCCGGACCGCGCAGGGGGGTCTTGAATCAGGTGTATTCAAGCGCTTCACCAAGGAGGGCAAGGGACTATGGCTGCAATCGACTTATTGCCCGGTCTATGACGCGCTCGGAAAACAGGTGAAAGTTGTCAAGATCGCTACTGATGTCACCGCAAGAGAAAAAGCGAACGACCTCACCAACATCGTTGCCCGAACGCAAGGCGTGATTGAATTCGATCTGTGCGGCACCATCACCAAGGCGAATAAACTGTTTCTCGACACGGTCGGCTATACCGAGGAAGAAGTGATCGGCAAAAATCACCGTATTTTCATGCCCGAAGGCGAAGCTGAGAAGCCGAGCTACAAGGAGCACTGGGATCAGCTTCAGGACGGCGAGGTACACACCGGCGAGTTCCGTCGCCGCCATAAGGATGGCAGCGACGTATGGATTTCAGCCGCTTACAACCCCGTCTTCGGTCCTCGGGGAGAGCCCGTCCGCGTGGTAAAATATGCCATCGACATCACGCCTAGGATCAGGGCCGTCGCCGAGTTGCGCGAGGGCCTCGAACAACTCGCCAATGGCAATCTGACCGCCACGATCGCATCGCAGTTTTCGGAAGATTTCGAACCGTTGTGCCAAGATTTCAACACTGCCGTTACACGGCTCAGAACTACCATTCAAACCGTTGTAAATGCCTCTAAGGAGCTTGACGCAGGAACGACCGAAATCACCAACGCCTCCAACGATCTCAGCCGCCGCACCGAAAGCCAGGCAGCGGCGCTGGAACAATCCGCCGCCGCCATTACGCAGATGGCCGCATCGATCAAATCGACCGCCGAGATCGCGCAGAATACCCACACTGTCGTTGAGAAGACGCAGTCCCGCGCCTCAGCCGGATCTGGCGTCATGACCAGCGCGCGAGGCGCCATGGATGCAATCGCCGCAAGTTCGAGCGAAATTTCCAAGATCACCTCAGTGATCGAGGACATCGCCTTCCAGACCAATCTCCTGGCGCTCAACGCTGGCGTCGAAGCGGCACGGGCTGGCGAAGCGGGCCGTGGCTTTGCCGTGGTCGCCTCCGAAGTGCGCGCTCTCGCGCTGCGCTCCTCGGAAGCCGCAACGCAGATTGCACAACTGATTTCGACATCCGCAGATCAGGTTGGCCAGGGTGTAGAGCTTGTCTCGAAAACCAGCGAGGCCCTGGCCGAAATCGAAGGATTCGTCGGAGAAGTCGCGGCGATGGTGGCCGATATTGCTACCGCCGCCGAGGAGCAATCCGGTGGTATCTCCGAGATTACCGCCTCGATCGGCGAGCTAGAGGACGTGACACAAAAAAATGCCGCCATGTTCGAAGAAACCAACGCCGCCACCCAGCTTCTGGCGAACGAAGCCGCATCGCTGGGCAGGATCACATCCTCTTTCGTTCTGGACGGCGACGTGCCGGCTCAGTCGCCGCAATCGCTCAGACGCGCCTCTTGAACATCCCGTCAGCCGGTCGCAACACGCGGCCGGCCTGCCGCCTCCACGCGGATGGTGGCCTCGACGAAAACCTCGCGTGCCTCCACTCCCGCAGAACGTATATCCCGCGTTACCTGCACTTGAATATCGACGGCCCCGGCGGCTAGGGCCTCTGCCCGGGCCGCTTCACGCAAGTCGCTCTCCAGCGCCTCCAGTGCCGTCTCGCGGTCCGCGTAATCACGCGGCCCGCCGGACAGATGCGCGCGAAATTTGCCTTCGCCCTGTGACGTCACCGTGCCCTCATGCCGCATCGTGATGCGCCCAACCACCGCACCTATCGCATTCGCCACGTCGGCATGCTCGGGAAGGATCATCCGGGTTCCCAAGGCAGTGCCCACGCCCGGGTAATAAGTTTGCGCGGAGGCACCAAGACCTATCACCGGCACATTCAGCCCGGCGTCCAGCCGGACCAGTCCCCTGTGCGCTTTCAATCCGCGCTGCACCAGCTCATGAGAGGCAAGGATTTCTGCGGCGGCCTGAAACGGCTGATCTTCTTCCCCGAAGCCCGCTTCGAGCAGGGCCGTCACCGTCTGCTGCCGCAGCCGCGCAACGATCATTTCGGCCAGCTCTGACCCTGACTGTGCGAGCCGCTCTCCCGACCCGGTCCGTTTGCGCGCCACGAGATCCAGCGCTTTCTGCGCGGCGCGCGCGTCCCAGCTTGAAAGATCGTGCAGAACATGGCTCGCGTCCGACGGGGTCACGCCACCGAGTTGCACCAGCCCCCGCTCCATCAGCCGGGTGAGCGCCCCCCATTCAACCCGCGTCCGCAGCAGCCCGTCGAGAGGCTGGACGCCCTCACCGATGCGTTCGAGCAAGGCCAATTCCCGCGCGGAAAGCCCCTCTGCCCCCTGCCCCGGCACAACGCAAACGAAGCGCGCTTCATGCTCACCCGGCACCGTTGCCCGCAATTGCCGGTCGAGTGCGGAATGCACGATGTCCGGCGCCTCCGTCGCAAGCAGCGACACCGGCAAGACCCGCCGGGGTCCCAATGTGACACCGCCCTCCAGCCCCTGCGCCATGACATGCACCTCGCTGTCGCCCCCCAGTCCGGTGGTGCGCATGGCTACGGCTTCCACCATGGTCCGGTACGGGCCGACCCGCGCGCCCATCGGATCGATCGATGGACGGCCTTCCCGCAAGACCGCGATATCCGTCGTCGTACCGCCGATATCGCTGACCAGCGCCGAAGACGCCCCGGTCAGCCAGCGCGCTCCGACGATAGAGGCCGCCGGCCCGCTCAGGATCGTCTCGATCGGGCGCTCCTGCGCCTGCGCAGCCGAAATCAGTGCGCCGTCACCGCGCACCACCATCAGCGGCGACCCGATCCCGAGCTCCGCCAGTACATGTTCCGCACGCCGGATGAGCCGGTCGATCATGCCGATAAGCCGCGCATTCAGTAGCGCAGTCATTGCCCTCTTGGGTCCGTTCAGCCGCGCCGACAGCATATGGGACATCGACACCGGCCGCCCGGTCCGTGCTGTCACCATATCTCCCACAGCCTTCTCATGGGCTGCATTGCGCGTTGCGAATTGTGCAGCCACGGCGTAGGCACTCATGCCGTTCCCGGGTCCGTCGAGAAAAGCTTCAACGGCATCCATATCCAACAGCGCCGCCGCAAAGCCCGCATGATCGTGCCCACCCGACACCACCAGCGCCGGATCCCCCTTCAGCGCCGCCGTCAGCCCGTGCGTTTCCAGATCCTGCGCACGAAAGCCGACATAAATCAGTCCGACCCGCCCGCCATGCCCCTCGACAAGCGCATTGGTCGCCAACGTCGTCGAGAGAGAGACCAGCGCGATATCACCGGCAGCGGCACCGCTCTCCGCCAGCACCCGGCGTGCCGCCTCCCCGATCCCCTGCGCAAGGTCATGGCGCGTGGTCAGCGCCTTTGCCTTGGCAATCACCTGCGTTTCATCCTTGAGCAGAACCGCATCGGTATAGGTCCCACCCGTATCCAACCCCAGAACAAGCGTCACAGGCCTCTCCCCGATCTCTTCCCGCCGTCGCGGCGATAAACATTCATGAAACCGCAAGCTCCGCAACAGCCCAACGCGCCGCGTCGGACACGGCCAAATCGGGGTCGTCGATCAGCCGCGCCGCCGCCGGCCGGAGCGTCTCGTCACGCGAATTTCCCACCGCATAGAGCACGTTGCGCAGGAAACGGTCGCGCCCGATCCGCTTGATCGGAGAGCCCGAGAACCGCGCCCGAAAGCCCGGATCATCCAGTGCCAGCAGCTCAGACAGGCGCGGCGCAGTTGATCCCTCTGCGGCCAGTAAGCGTTGATCGCGCGCCCTTTGCGCGAATTTGTTCCAAGGGCAGACGGCAAGGCAATCGTCACACCCGTAGATGCGATTCCCCAGCGATCGGCGCAACTCCGGCGGCACCGGACCTTTATGTTCGATCGTAAGGTAGGAAATACACCGCCGCGCATCGAGCCGGTATGGCGCTGGAAATGCCTTTGTCGGGCAGATGTCGAGACACGCCCGGCACGAACCGCAATGATCCGTCTCCGCCGCATCCGGCTGCAGCGGCAGCGTCGTGAAGATCGCTCCGAGAAAGGCCCAGTTGCCCCACTCGCGGCTGACAAGGTTGGTATGCTTTCCCTGCCATCCCAGTCCCGCCGCCTCTGCAAGTGCCTTCTCAGGCACCGGCGCGGTATCGACAAACACCTTGACCTGCACTTCGGTTTCGCCTGCCGCAGCGATCAGCCAGCGCGCCAGCCGCTTCAACCGCTTCTTGACCACGTCGTGATAATCCCGGCCCTGTGCATAGACCGACACCGCGCCCCGGTCGGGCTGGCCCAGAACCGTCAGCGGATCATGCGTGGGCGTATAGCTTTCGGCCAGCATGACGACGCTGCGCGCCTCCGGCCAAAGCGCTGTCGGGTCACCGCGCCAATGCATCCGCTCCGCCAGCCACGACATCTGCCCATGATATCCCGCTGCAACGAATGCAGCCAAGCGCTCCGCCACCTGCGGCACGGCGTCCGGGCGGCAGACCCTGCAGGCAATGAACCCCTCGTCCAGCGCCTGCGCCACGAGGCGTGCTTTGAGCGGTTCCATCACTTCTTTGGACACGAAATATCCCCGGGGGTGCGGGGTCAGGCAGCCCCCGACGCCCGGCCCTCAGAAATCGAGGTCATTGTAATGCCGAGGCGGCGGAAAACCCGATACCTGGTCTGCGAGGATCGACCGGAAGGCCGGGCGCGACTTGATCTTCGCGTACCAGTCTTTCACCGCCTCCGACCGGTTCCAGTCCACATCCGAAATATAATCGAGCGCGCTCAGGTGCGCCGCAGCCGCAAAATCGGCCAGCGTCATCACGTCGCCACCCAGCCAGCGGCGATGATCGAGCAGCCATGTCATGTAGTCGAGATGGTACTTGATCGCCTTGGCGCCCGCCTTGACGTTGCCGCTATCTGGGTAGCCTTGCCCCATCACCTTCTTGTTGACACGCTCGTACAGCAGTTTCGAAGTCACCTCATGGTGGAACTTGTCATCGAACCAGCCAACCAGCCGGCGCACTTCCTGTCGGGCCACCGGGTCTTTCGGCAGCAGCGCCGGTTCTGGCCGCGTTTCTTCGAGGTATTCGCAGATGGCGGCACTTTCAGCCATGACGACCCCGTCGATGCGCAGCACCGGCACCTTGCCCGCCGGGTTGCGCCGCATGAAATCGGGATCCTGCTCCCAGTAGCGCTCCTCGACCAGCTCTACCTCGATCTTCTTTTCCGCAAGGCTCAGACGCACCTTGCGGCAAAACGGAGAGAGAGGAACATGAAATAGGCGCGCCATCAGGATTCTCGACATTCTTCGGATCTTTCCTGAATGCACGGAACGACGCGCGGATTCAACTCTCGAAACAATCGGACCTGCCGTCTTTGCGGATCGTCGCCGCGCCGTCACGGATCGCCTGCGCCCGCCGCTGCACGAAATTCGAGGGCCGCGCGGCGGAACGCGCCTTGGGATCGGGCAGGATCGCCGCCAGCCGTGCCGCCTGCATTTCCGACAACTGGTCCGGTGAAACGCCAAAGTAGTGCCGTGCGGCAGCCTTCACCCCGAACACCCCGGCATCGAATTCCGCGATGTTGAGATAGACCTCGATGATCCGCGCCTTCGGCCAGAGCGCTTCCAGCCCCGGGGTCAGCACCGCTTCCAGCGCCTTGCGCGTGTAATTGCGCCCGTGCCAGAGATAGAGGTTCTTCACCGTCTGCTGGCTGAGCGTAGAGGCTCCCCGGCTGCCACCCTCCTCGATGGCATCCCGGATCGCCTGCAGATCAAAGCCCCAGTGACGGCAGAAATTGGCATCCTCCGCCGCCACCACGGCGCGGGCCATCACGGGGGCTATTTGCTCCAGCGGCACCCACTCGTAGTCCACGCCGCCCAGCCGGCGGCTTTCGCTGAACATGTAGGGTGTGGTCCACGGCGCCACGAACCGGCCCAGCAGCATCACCGCCGTCATCAGCAAGAGCGCGGCAAGACAAATACCCAGACCGTAGCGCACCACGCGCCGGAAAAAGACCCGCGGTGCCGCCGATTTTTTTGACCTTTTACGGGTTTTGCGTTTCGCCATGGCGCGACACTAAGCGCGCCATGGCAGGATGTGAACCACCCAAAACCGGCTTCTATTCCGCCGGAACCGCCGTCTCTTCGAGGCTCAGCGGCGCCGGCAGCTTGTTGAGCATCTCCTTCGGGCAGACCTGCAGGAAATGGTGCTGCTCGACGTCCCAATGCTGCAGGATGTCAGAAGCACGTCGGCTTCCTGTCTCGGCAAGATGCCGTTCCAGAAGTTCCTCCAACTCGCCCCGCCAATGGTCCACGGTGACCGGGCAGACCACCAGCGTCTCCATGTTCATCAGCAGTTCCGCGCGGCCCTGCGGATCATAGAGATAGGCCATCCCGCCGGTCATCCCCGCACCGAAGTTCGCACCGATATCACCGAGGATCACGGCGACCCCGCCGGTCATGTACTCGCACCCGTTGGAGCCGCAGCCCTCGATCACCACCTTGGCACCGGAGTTACGAACGGCAAACCGTTCTCCTGCACGTCCGGCTGCAAACAGGTAACCCGCTGTCGCACCATACAGCACCGTATTGCCAATGATCGTGTTTTCACTCGGCACAATCGGCGAGGCCATGGGCGGACGCACGACGATGGTGCCCCCTGACAGGCCTTTGCCTACATAGTCGTTCGCATCACCGGAAACTTCCAGCTTCAGACCCGGCGCCGCGAAGGCCCCCAGCGACTGCCCGGCGGAGCCGGACAGCTTCACCGTCAGGTGATCGGGTTGCAGCGTGTTGCGCATGCCGAATTTCTTGACGATATGGCTCGACGTGCGGGTGCCGACCGTACGGTGCGTGTTCTGGACCGCATAGCTCAACTGCATTTTCTCGCCATCCTCGAGGAAGCGATGCGCATCGCGCACGATCTCGGCATCAAGCGTATCGGGCACCGCATTGCGCGGCTTGTTGCGGTCGTATTCAATGTCCGCAGCCCCATCGACCGTGATCAGCAGAGGGTTCAGGTCGAGATCGTCCAGATGAGCAGAACCCCGGCTGACCTGTGTCAGCAGATCGGCCCGTCCGATTACGTCATCGAGACTGCGCGCGCCAATTTTAGCAAGAATTTCACGCACTTCCGTCGCATAGAAAGTGATGAGGTTGACTACTTTGTCAGCGTTGCCGGTGAACCGCGCGCGCAGGCTTTCGTCCTGCGTGCAGACGCCGACGGGGCAGGTATTCGACTGGCACTGTCGCACCATGATGCAGCCCATCGCAATCAGCGCCGCGGTCCCGATGCCGTACTCTTCCGCGCCCAGCATCGCCGCCATGACGATGTCGCGGCCGGTGCGCAACCCGCCATCGGTGCGCAGGGTCACGCGATCACGCAGGTTGTTCATCGACAGCACCTGATGCGCCTCTGTCAGACCCATCTCCCAGGGCAGACCCGCATATTTGATCGATGTCGCGGGGCTTGCTCCCGTACCGCCGTTATGGCCGGAGATCAGGATGATATCCGCCTTGGCCTTGGCGACACCTGCAGCAATCGTGCCGACGCCGCTGGACGCCACCAGTTTGACCGTCACCTTGCAGCGCGGGTTGATCTGCTTGAGGTCATAGATCAGCTGCGCCAGATCCTCGATCGAATAGATATCATGGTGCGGCGGCGGTGAGATCAGCGTGACACCCTTGGTCGAATGCCGCAACCGCGCGATCAGGTCGGTGACCTTCATGCCGGGCAACTGGCCACCTTCGCCGGGCTTCGCGCCCTGCGCCACCTTGATCTCCAGTTCTTCGCACTGGTTGAGGTATTCCGCCGTCACGCCGAACCGGCCCGAGGCCACCTGCTTGATCTTGGCGGAAGGGTTGTCGCCGTTGGGTTCGGGTACGAAATGCGCCGGGTCTTCCCCGCCTTCGCCGCTGTCGGATTTCGCGCCGATGCGGTTCATCGCCACGTTCAGCGTCTTATGCGCTTCCGGGCTCAGGGCGCCAAGGCTCATCCCCGGCGTGACAAAACGCTTGCGTATGGACGTGATGCTTTCCACTTCCTCAATCGGAACCGGGGCGCCAATGGGCTTGATGTCGAGCAGATCGCGGAGATGGATGGGCGGATTACTCTGCATCTTAGACGAATACTGCTTCCACATCTCATAGGAGGCCTTGTTGCAGGCCATCTGCAGCATATGCATCGATGTGGCTTCCCACGCATGGGTCTCGCCGGATTTGCGCGCCTTGTAGAAACCGCCGATCGGCAGAACCGTCGTGGCCTGCGACCAACCCTGCGCATGGATTTCCTCCACCTTGCGCTGGATGCCGCTGACGCCGATGCCGCTGATCCGGCTGGTCATGCCGGGGAAGTACTCCGCGCACATGGCCCGGCTGAGTCCAACCGCTTCGAAGTTCAAACCGCCGCGATAGGAGGAAATCACCGAGATGCCCATCTTGGCCATGATCTTCAGAAGACCCTGGTCGATGGCATGACGATAACGCGCCACAGCCTCCGTCAGCGTGCCTTCCAGCAGGCCGCGACCGATGCGGTCCGCCAGTGAATCCTCGGCCAGATAAGCGTTGACCACCGTGGCGCCGGCGCCGACGAGCACGGCAAAGTAATGCGGGTCGATACATTCGGCCGAGCGCACGTTGAGCGAGCAGAACGTCCGCAACCCGTTGCGTACCAGGTGGCTGTGCACCGCGCTGGTGGCAAGGATCATCGGCATTGCCACCTTGTCGGCGTTGCTCAGATGATCGGTCAGAACGATATGCCCAGCGCCTGAGCGCACAGCATCTTCCGCTTCGGCGCGGATGCGCTTCAGCCCGGCGCTCAGGTTGCGCTCTCCCGGCTCGAAGGTGCAATCGATCTCCACGAGTTCAGCGTTGAAATGCGTCTTCAGTTCTTCGAACTGCGCATTGCCGACAAAGGGGCTGTCGAGCGTGATGATCTCGGTCTGGCTGCTGTCCTCGTCGAGCACGTTCTTGAGGTTGCCAAACCGGGTCTTCAGGCTCATCACCCGGTATTCGCGCAAGGAATCGATGGGCGGGTTCGTCACCTGGCTGAAGTTCTGGCGGAAGAAGTGGCTCAGCGGGCGATACTTCTTGGACAGCACCGCAGAAGGCGTATCGTCGCCCATGGAGGCCAGTGCTTCCTTGGCGTCTTCGGCCATCGGCGCGAGAATCTGCTCCAGTTCCTCGACGCTGTAGCCGGCAGCCACCTGCCGCTTGCGCAACTCGGCACCCGAGAAGATCGCCTTTTCCGTCACCCCTGAGAGCTCGCTGTCGAGGTCCTTGATCTTCCCGACCCACTCGCCGAAGGGCTGGCTTGCCGCCAGACGATCCTTGATCTCGGTGTCATGGAAAAGACCGCCCTCCTGCATGTCCACAGCAAGAAGCTGGCCCGGACCCAAAGCGCCTTTTTCGACCACATTGGCCTCGTTCATCGGAACCATGCCAGCCTCGGAACCAGCGATCAGCAATCCGTCGCGGGTTACCACGTAGCGCATCGGCCGCAGGCCGTTTCGGTCCAGTCCCGCGCACACCCAGCGGCCATCGGTCATCGCCAGCGCCGCCGGCCCGTCCCAGGGCTCCATCACCGAGTTGCAGTAGGAATACATGTCGCGCCAGGCCTCGGGCAGCTCGATCGCCTGCTTCGACCAGCTTTCCGGCACCAGCATCGTCTTAGCCATCGGCGCGTTGCGCCCCGCGCGCACCAGCACCTCGAACACCGCGTCCAGCGCCGCACTGTCAGACGAACCCGATGGCACGATCGGCTTGATGTCGTCGGCCATGTCCCCGAAAGTGGCGGAAGCCATGCGGATCTCGTGGCTCTTCATCCAGTTGAGGTTGCCCTTGAGCGTGTTGATCTCGCCGTTATGCGCGAGCATGCGGAACGGCTGCGCCAGCCACCACTGCGGGAAGGTGTTGGTCGAATAGCGCTGGTGATAGATCGCAAAAGCGCTCTCGAACCGTTCGTCCTTCAGGTCGGGATAGAACTCCGCCACGTCCTGCGCCAGCATCATCCCCTTGTAGATGATCGACCGGCAGGACATCGACGCGATGTAAAGCGTCGGCACCTGTGCCGCGAGCGCTGCCTTCTCGATGCGCCGACGGATCACGTAAAGCTCCCGCTCGAAGGTTTCCTCATCGACGCCCTTGATGTTCGAAATCAGGATCTGCTCGATCTCCGGCCGGGTCGCGTTGGCCTTGTCGCCAAGCACCGAGATATTCACCGGCACATGCCGCCAGCCATAGATATAATACCCCATCCGCAGCACTTCGGTTTCGACGATCGTGCGGCAGGTTTCCTGAGCGCTGAAATCGGTGCGCGGCAGGAATACCTGACCGATCGCCATCAACTCGTCCGTCTTGGGATGATGGCCGGTCCGGCGCACCTGGTCGTAGAAGAAATCAGCCGGGATCTGCACGTGAATGCCCGCGCCGTCGCCGGTCTTGCCATCTGCATCGACAGCCCCCCGGTGCCAGATCGCCTTGAGCGCCTTGATCCCGTTTTCAACCACCTGCCGGCTGGGCTTGCCATCGACGGACACCACAAGCCCCACCCCGCAGGAGGAATGCTCCTCTTCGGCGGAGTACAGCCCATGCTCGGCCATATAGGCGCGCTTGGCTTCCTCGCGCGCAACCCATGCTTCGTCATACGTCATCAGGCATCTCCCTCGACAAATTTGTGCTTTGCTTCATATTCCGCGCGCGTGGCCGTGGGATGATCCCCGGTCAGCCGCACCGCCGTCATTGCTTCGTCCACATAGACCTCCGACCGCAGCGGCCAATCCCCCGAAGCATCGAAGAGTCCCGGCATCAGGTCATATACCGCGTCTGCGTCCCCCGTGTTGCGCATCCACAGGTGGCTGCCGCAGCTTGGGCAAAAGGCCCGCTCGGCAAAGCCGGAAGAGGCATAGCGCGCCACCTCACCCATGATCGTCACGGCCTCCGCCGCGGCTTCGAAACACAAAAACAGCCCACCAGACCAGCGCTGGCACATGCGGCAGTGACAGGCTCGCGGTGCTGGCACATGCGCGCCTTCCACACGGATCGCCACCCTGCCGCACAGGCAGCGGCCTTCAAGTGCATCGGGATCAATCACAGCCGTACTCCGATCTTTCTGACAGGAAACCGGGGTCTCCCTCTTCATGAACCGCGCGAACCTTCTGGGGGAAATATTCCGTCTCCCCGCCAAAGGCTGAACGCTGCCATGCGCCTTCTATCATCAGGTTGCGCACCGGATCGATCAGCACATCGATCTCGAAGGACATGCCCGGGACGTCATCGGACAGTGTCAGATCGCGTGTCAGCCGCGCCGCGAGATACTCCGTTTCTCCGAAGTTTTCGCTGTCCCCGGTCAGAACCGCCGTGCCGGCATAACGATAAGCGCGCGATTTGATGATGCCCGTGCTCATCAGCACTGCGCCTTCTATCTCTACGGCACCCTCTGCCAACAAGTCGTCCATTGCCATATTGACACCGTCCGAAGCAGTGATGGTTAGTACCGGCTCACCTTCGTTGAAATGTTCGTACTCGCGCAGCGACCACTGCGGGTCATAGAGAGCTTGCTGGCTGAGTTGACCATCTTCAAAATCCATGACCAGACGGTCGCCGCCACAATCGAAGATCACCGAAACCGCGCAATCCTCCTTGTGGGCGGTCACCAGCGGCACACAGCCTTCAGGAACGGTCACCCTGTCTGCCGACAGCACGCTGGTGGCGATGAGTGACACCGCCAGGCCCGCAGAAATGGTTAACCGTAAATTCATCCTTTTCGTTCCCTCAGGTCAGCATTGCTGTCCTTAACCAAATGTCACCGCACGCTGCGCACCGACGTGATACCGACGCGCCGCCGACATGATGCCGACAGCGGTTTGAGGCGTCCTATTCCGCCGCGATGGCGCTCGCCGCGCCCAGTTTTTCGAGGACCGCGTTGGCACAATCGCGCCCGTCGCGAATGGCCCAGACCACGAGGCTGGCACCGCGTACGATGTCGCCAACCGCATAGACGCCTTCGAGGTCCGTCGCGCCGGTGGTGAACTCCGCCTTGATGGTGCCCCAACGGGTCACCGGCAATTCCGGCTGCTCCCAAAGCGTCGGCAACGATTCGGGCTCGAACCCAAGAGCCATGATGACCAGATCCGCCTCTTCCACGTAATCGGCGCCCTCGATAACTTCCGGCGCCTGCCGTCCGGTGGCGTCCGGCGCGCCAAGGCGCATTTTCTGAACCATCACGCCGGTGACCGGGTCTCCAGTGAAACCCTTCGGTGCCGAGAGCCATTCAAAGATCACGCCTTCTTCCTCGGCGTTCTGCACTTCGCGTTGGCTGCCCGGCATGTTTGCCCGGTCGCGGCGGTACAGGCACTTCACGCTTGTGGCCCCCTGGCGGATCGACGTCCGGACGCAGTCCATGGCCGTATCGCCGCCGCCGATCACCACGACTTTCTTGCCTTGTGCGTTTAGCATGCCGCTGTCGAACTCCGGTACCTCGTCACCAAAGCTCTTGCGGTTGCTCGCAGTCAGAAAGTCGATGGCGCGCACCAGACCCGCCGCCCCGACACCGGGTGCTTCGATCTCGCGGGACTTGTATACGCCCGTCGCGATGATCACGGCGTCGTGCTTGGCCCGCAGATCGGCAAAGCTGATGTCCTCTCCGACGTTGCAATTGAGTTCGAAAGTCACACCGCCCTCTTCCAGCTGCGCGTTGCGCCGCATGACAATGTCTTTTTCCAGCTTGAAGCCGGGAATACCGTAGGTGAGCAATCCGCCTGCACGATCGTAGCGGTCATAAACAGTGACCTGCACGCCAGCGCGGCGCAGCACGTCCGCTGCCGCCAGACCGCCGGGCCCGGCTCCGATGATGCCCACGGATTCGGAGCGCTCCACAGCAGGGGTGATCGGCTGTACCCAGCCTTTGTCCCAAGCCGTGTCTGTGATGTATTTTTCGACCGCGCCGATGGTGACTGTGCCATGGCCCGATTGCTCGATCACGCAATTGCCTTCACACAGGCGGTCCTGCGGGCAGATACGGCCACAGATTTCCGGGAAGGTGTTGGTGGCCTGGCTGACCTCGTAGGCTTCCTGAAGTCGGCCTTCGGCAGTCAGGCGCAGCCAGTCGGGGATGTTGTTGTGCAGCGGGCAGTGACTCTGGCAGTAAGGCACGCCGCACTGGCTGCAGCGACTGGACTGTTCCTTAGCCTTTGCGTCAGCATATTCGGCGTATATTTCGTTGAAATCTCCCCGGCGCACGTCTGCCGCGCGCTTCTCGGGCATGTCCCGCCCGACCGTCACAAATTTCAGCATTTTCTGCCCAGACATGGCACCCGTCCTCCAACTTCCAGAACCGAACTCTTACGTTAAGTTATACAGGAAATAAAGTCAGATATATTGACCTATTTATCAAATAAATTAGCAGGAAATGTCCTAATGGACGAATTATTTGATAAATTTATGTCCGATTCGGACCTAAATTCGGCCTTTTCATTTGATTCCCTATGCTTATACCACACAGGCAGCGCGCGCCCATCGAACAGGCCCTTATGTCTCTTTTGCATCTTTTTATCGTCGCGGCGATCCAGGGCCTGACGGAATTCCTGCCAGTCAGCTCATCCGGGCATCTCGTTCTGCTCCCGGCTCTGACTGGCCTGCGAGATCAGGGCCTTGCGCTGGACGTCGCGGTCCACGTGGGTTCACTTTTCGCAGTCATTCTCTTTTTTCGCGCCGAGGTACGCATCGTCATCGGCGGTTTGGGCCGGCTCGCCAAAGGCCGCGTCGACACTGCGGGCGCGTTTCTGGCACTCTGCCTTGGCTTGTCCACGATCCCGGTGATTCTGGTCGGCGCGGTGATGAAACTCAGCGGCGCCGAAGAGGCGCTACGCTCGGTGGCTGTGATCGGCTGGACCATGCTGGGCTTCGGCATCCTTCTCTACTTTGCCGACAAGACCGGTAAGCGAGAGCGCACCTCAGAGCGTTGGACAATCAGGGATGCCGTCCTCATGGGCCTTGCACAGACCCTCGCGCTGATCCCCGGCACTTCCCGTTCGGGTATCACGATTACCGCCGCGCGCGGCCTCGGATATGACCGCGAGTCTGCCGCGCGCCTGTCCATGCTGATGTCCATCCCGGTCATCATTGCTTCTGGCACCATGCTCGGCACAGACGTGATTGGGGACGCTAATTGGCAAACCGCGCGCGATGGCGCCATCGCAGCGATCTTCGCCTTCGCGACCGCGTGGATGGCTCTGGCGTTGATGATGCGCTTGCTGCGCAGTGTCAGCTTCACGCCCTACGTCATTTACCGGGTCATCATCGGGATCGTCCTGCTGACGATCGCCTATGGACCGTCAGGTACGCAGGTTCTTGGCTGATCTCTTGATCGCGTCGTACTGACCCGAAGGACGGAAACGCCACAGATATTCCGGCAGCACCGACGCCATCGAAGTCGGTTCGATCCCAAGATCAGCAAAACCCTTGTCGCCTTCCGAAACCACGTTGTCATTGGCCAGATTGCGGACCTGATCACGCGTAATCATCCCGTTCTGGATCAGCCCAGCCGTGACCGCCTGAAGCATATCGAAACCAAATGCCATGATCCGTGCGGCAAAGAAGGGAATATTCACGATCATCCGGCGACGATGAATAACTTCGAGCATTTTCTGCATCAGCCCGCGGAATGTCATCATCTCCGGCCCGCCCAATGCGTAGATACCCGCCTCCACGTGGCCCGTCAGCGCCTTCTCCGCCGCGCGCGCCACATCATCCACATAGACCGGCTGGAATTTTGTGTCCGCCCCTACAACCGGCAGCACAGGCCCGAATTTGGTCATTCCCGCGAACCTGTTGAAGAACTCGTCCTCCGGCCCGAAGATGATCGACGGCCGCAGGATCACCGCGCCGGGCATATGCTCCAGAACGCCCTGCTCGCCGAGAGCTTTGGTGCGCGCATAGTCGCTTTCAGAATTTTCATCAGCACCGATGGCCGAGATATGCACCAGTTTGGATACACCCTCATCGGCGGCGATCATGGCAATGCGCGCGGCACCTTCCGCCTGCACGGCGTCGAAATTGTTCTTTCCGCTCTCAGCCAGAATGCCCACGCAATTCACCACCGCGTCCGCGCCGGACATCACGCTGCGGACGGAACTGTCATCGCGGATATTGCAGAACACCGGCTCCACCTGGCCGACAACGCCATAGGGCTTGACAAAGATCGCTTCGTTTGGACGGCGCACCGCCACGCGCACGCGCCACCCCGCTTTGGCCATACGCCTCGCGATATAGCGCCCAACGAATCCAGAACCGCCGTAGATGGTGACCAGTTTTGACATCGATTGCCTCTTTCTCCGCGTACCCTTCCGGATGTATCTCCGCGAGCGCTTTGAAACAAGGTGCAATTGGCCACGACCACGCGAACGGGAGAACTTTGTCGCCGGCCATAAATTCCGTTTGACACCCCCGAGCCTTAGCCTTAAACGGCGGTTTCACGACACCGGCCCAGGTGGCGGAATGGTAGACGCGCTAGCTTCAGGTGCTAGTGTCCGTATGGACGTGGAGGTTCGAGTCCTCTCCTGGGCACCACTTATCTTTAAAATTTCATTAAAATTTAAATACTTAAGCTAGAATTTATATTCTCAATCCACCCCCCTGTCCACCTTTCATAACTCGCTTTTGACTGAATCCACGCTCATCAGATTGTTTTGCTTTTCGGAGATTGCTGAAAAGCGGTCGTTCGAAATACTTGATAGGAGCGTCTGCTTAGCGGACGGAGCGAACCTTCAATTAGCGATACTCGGCAACTTTGAGCAAAATTAGTTCGCAATCTTGAATTCTGTGAAAACCATCTGGCAGACGTCGTCACCGATATTCTGAAAAATATGAGACACAACCGGTTCATCACGTGCTCTGCCAGTGTTTGCCTTCCTCGTTAACTCTAATTGACTACCATCGGAGAGAAACACTCGCGCATGACAGTCTGTGACATAGAACACGGAAGTTGGCGGGTGGCTGTGCCACTCATCCTTTTGGC
>JBFFFS010000017.1:0-20947 GCA_041557855.1 Roseobacter sp.
ACCTATCTCGACGCGCCTCTCGGGCGGACCCCATCGCATGCAAAGGACGGTCTTCTCAATATCATGGCCTCGGGCGACAAGGCCGCCTTCGACAAGGTGCGCCCGGTGCTAGACGATCTGGGCGAGAACGTCTTTCACCTCGGCGCACTCGGATCGGGACACACGATCAAGCTCATCAACAACTTCTTCGGCATGACCGTCGCTAATGCGATGGCCGAGGCTTTTGCCATGGCGGATGTCGCGGGTGTGGACCGAGAACAGATGTACAACGTCATGGCGGCCGGACCGCTCCATTCAGGCATGATGGATTTCGTCAAGGGTTACGGTGTCGATGGGGATCCCAACCAGCTTGCATTCGCAATCAAAAATGCCGCCAAGGATGTTGGATATTACACTCGCATGGCAGAGGAAGCAGGGGTGGATAGCATCATGTCAAAATGTGCACTATCCGCCCTGACCGAAGCCCGCGACAATGGCCGTGCAGACGATATGGTCAGCCAGATGGTGGACTTCTACGTGGCCAGGTTCGGCAAGTAGGATGGCCGTCGCGGCGCAAGCCATAGAGGACCGGCCACAACTTGGCATCCTGATGATGCTCGCCGCATGGTTCCTGTTCTCGCTTGTCGATACATCGGCAAAGTGGCTTGTTCTCGCGGGCCTGCCCGCATTCCAACTGGCGTTCATGCGCTACGCCGGTCATTTCATCATTTCCTGCGTCATGATCCTGAAGGACGGCACCTCGTTCGACCGTTTCCAGACCAACCACATCTGGGCAGTCGTCAGCCGTGCGCTCTTGCTGATTTCCGCGACCCTCGGAAATTTCTACGCTCTGAACTTCCTGCCGCTGACGATTATTTCAGCGATCATGTTTTCAAGTCCGATCATCGTATGCTTCCTGTCGATAACTGTTCTGAAAGAGCGGATCGGACCATGGCGCTGGGGTGCAATTCTGCTTGGATTCTGCGGCGTTCTGGTCGTGATCAGGCCGTTTGGCGAAGCCTTCCATCCGGCGATGCTGCTTCCCTTGTACAATGCGACGGCGCTGGCGCTTTATTCGCTGATGACGCGCAGACTCGCTGGTATCGTTGCGACCGATACGCAGCAATTCTACCTTGGCGCGCTTGGCACCGGCATCCTGTTGCCCTTTGCTGTATGGGTCTGGGTGCCTCCTGAAACCATGCTTGATCTGGCGATTTTGCTCGGCCTCGGTCTCGGCGGTTGGGGCGGGCACCAGTTTCTGACCACCGCCCACCGGTTTGCCACGGCCAATACGCTGATGCCCTACACCTATTCATTCATGATCTACGTTGCCGGCCTGTCATGGCTTATATTCAACCATCTGCCGGACGCGTTCACCGTACTGGGGGCCGCGATCATCGTCGCCTCCGGTCTCATCATCTGGAAGAGAGAACTGCGCAGATGACCCGCATTGCATGTATCGGCGAGGCGATGATCGAACTGTCCTTACAGGGCGATACGGCACAGGTTGGGGTCGCCGGCGACACGCTAAATACCGCGATCTACCTCAAACGGGAGGCGCCTTCACTGGCCGTCGACTACATAACCTGTCTCGGGGACGACCCCTTTTCGGATCGGATCGAGCGCTTTATCGCCTCCGAAGATATCGGCACCGGAGCCATCACCCGCCTTGCCGGACGCTCCCCGGGGCTATACGCGATCACCACCACCGAGGAGGGCGAGCGGTCCTTCACGTACTGGCGTAGCGCCTCTGCGGCACGGGAGATGTTTCAGCCCGGCACGGAAGCCGATTTTGATATCCTGCGGCCCTACGACGTCATTTACCTATCGGGCATCACGCTGGCGGTCTTGCCACAGGCAATCCGCCTCTCATTGCTAGACTGGCTCAAGAGCGCATCTGCTCGCCTGGCCTTTGACAGCAACTACCGTCCGCGCTTGTGGGAAGACGCGGAAACAGCGCGGCAGGTTACAGCAGCCTATTGGAAACGGGCTGATATTTGCCTGCCATCAATCGATGACGAAATGGCCTTGTTCGACCAGACCGAGGCAGCCACGCTGCGCCGTTTTCTTGATCTGGATGCCGAGGGAGCACTGAAACGCGGGGCAAAAGGACCGTTGTCTCTTAATGCAGCCGTCGAGCAGAGCTACCCTGCGGCCAGTACCGTTGTTGATACCACCGCCGCAGGTGACAGTTTCAATGGCGGATACCTTGGCGCTCGGCTGACGGGCTCGGATGTGGCTGAGGCGCTTATGCGCGGTCATTCCTGCGCCTCGCGCGTCGTGCAGTTTCGAGGCGCGATCATTCCAAAGGACGCGCCGGCAACGGAGACGAAAGCACCATGACCATATCCGTGGCCCTGCTCGGTGCAGGGATCGGCGCTCAGCATTTCGCAGCCTATCAAAAGCTGCGCTCCGACTTCGACGTCTCCTGGATAATCGATCAGCAAACAGAACGCGCCCATGCTCTGAATGTCGGCAAGCGCGCACGGGTGTCCGCCAGCATCGAAGAAGCGCTGGCTGATCCGCAGGTTGACCTCGTCGATATCTGCCTGCCGCCGCATCTGCATGTGCCTGTCTGTCTGCAGGCGCTTGAGAACCGCAAACACGTGATCTGCGAAAAGCCCCTCGCCACCTCCTTGCTGAAAGTCGATGAGATCGAACTGGCAGCTCAGCGCTGCGGCAAGATCGTTTTTCCGGTTTTTCAATATCGGTGGGGTCCTTCACTGGCGCAGTTACGTCACCTGATCGCAAAAGGCATTGCAGGCCGTCCGCACGTCGCATCGCTTGAAACCCACTGGTCGCGGGGGGCCGATTATTACGCCGTGGACTGGCGCGGCACATGGGTGGGCGAACAAGGTGGAGCCATTCTCGGGCACGCGATCCACAACCATGACCTGATGACACATGTGATGGGCCCGGTGCGAGCGGTTTCAGCAGCGACGGCGACTCGCATCAACGCAATCGAAACCGAAGATTGCGCGGCAATAGCCTTCGAACTGGAAAACGGCGCGCTGGTAACAAGCAGTGTGACATTGGGCGCTGCAACGGACGAAACGCGACTGCGGTTCGTTTTCGAAAACCTGACCGCAACCTCCGGCAGCGCGCCCTACGCGCCGGGAACCGTACCGTGGACATTTACCGCCCGCGATCCGGCCAACCAACATCGTGTAGAAGAAGCGATCCGTAATGCGCCCGAGGAACCTGCAGGCTTCGAAGGGTTTCTCGCAGCCATTGCCAGACATCTCGACGATCCAGGCACCCCCGTCGTAACATTGCAGGACGGTGCCGCCTCAATCGCTCTGGTTACCGCGATCTACCATGCGGCCCGCACAGGCGACCGTGTGTGCCTGCCATTGACTACGGATCACCCGCTCTACAGAGGATGGCAACCCTGATAAGGTCAGTCTGCGCCTCTTTATTCGGCAGGGCGAGAGAGCGGCACCATGGGCTCCGTGTTTTCGGATCCTTCATCGAAATCAAAGGTCTCAAGCTTCAGAGCACGTTTTCCAGCCCGTTCTGCAGCCGTGGTAATACCGTCGAGATCTGCGCGGGCCTGCCGGAAATGAGTTTCGAGCTTGCCACTGCGTTCCACGACCAGTTCGACGTCGCGGTGCAACTGCCTCAGCATGGTCCGGATGGCGCCGGCCTGCTCGCGCATTCTGGCGTCCTTGAGAATGGCACGCATGGTATTCAGCGTTGCCATGCAGGTAGTCGGTGACACGATCCAGACACGCGCATCAAAGCCCTTCCGCACGACATCGGGGAAATTGGCATGCAATTCGGCATAGACGGCCTCGGAGGGCAGAAACATCAGCGCGCCATCCGCCGTCTCTCCTTCGATAATATACTTGTCCCGAATGTCCGCGATATGTTTGCTGACTGCGGCTTTCATCTTTGCTGCCGCTTCTTTCAACTCGCGCTCGGTTTGCGCGGCATGCAGGGCTTCGTAGGCTTCGAGCGGGAACTTGCTGTCAATCACGATCGGCCCCGGTGGGTTTGGCAGATGCACGACACAATCCGCCCGTTTTCCATTACTCAGCGTGTATTGCAGCGCGTAGCTGTCCGAGGGAAGCGCCTTTGAAACGATATCGCGCAACTGGATTTCACCGAACGCACCCCTTGTCTGCTTGTTGCTCAGGATATCCTGCAACGACAAAACGTCGCCGGACAGCTTCGTGATGTTGTCTTGCGCCCGGTCAATCGCCGCGAGACGTTCCTGCAATTGCGTAAGAGACGTGGTCGTCTGCTTGCTGGAACCGTGCAGGCTTTCTTTCATCCGCTCCTGCATTTCCGACAAGGCGCGCTGGCTGCGCATGGCGTTGTCCGCCAGACGGTCCTGCATCTGCTGCTGCACGGATGACAGGCGCGCCTCGACCGCCTGGATCATCTGCGTCTGCGCTTGCACCTGCGTGTCCGAGACCGTTTGCAGCCCGCCGCGCATCTGTTCCTGAGAGGCATGGAGATGCTGCAGGTTCTGATCCATCGCCGCCATTTGGCGCACCAGCGGTTCCGTCATCCGGGCGGACCGGCCCGCCGCCCGAACGGCAGCAACGAGAAGCGCGATGACAACCAACAGAGAGACTGCGGCGGCAATCACAATGGGGTCGTCGATGGCGACGGTTGTTCCAGCGATCTCGATCATGTTCGTCCAAATAGCCGTTCGATATCCGACAGCTTCAACTCGACATAGGTCGGTCTGCCATGGTTGCACTGTCCCGAATGCGGCGTCGCTTCCATTTCCCGTAAAAGGGCATTCATTTCCTCCACCCGCATCCGGCGTCCGGAACGGATGGAGCCATGACAGGCCACACGACTCAGAATGGCCTCGATCTGCGCCTGTACGAGGGTCGAGCAGTTTTGATCTGAAAGTTCGTCGAGAATATCCAGCACCATGGAACGGGCATCAACTTTGCCCAGAATGGCCGGTGTCTCCCGGACCGCAACCGCGCTGCCACCGAATGGTTCAATCACTAAACCAAGCCTTTCAAGCTCCGGCGCTATCTCCAGAACGCGGGCAGCATCATCTGCGGAAAGCTCCACGATCTCGGGGATCAGAAGCGCCTGGGAGGGTACGTCCCGATCGGCAAATTGCCTTTTGAGTTTCTCATAAACGAGACGTTCGTGGGCCGCGTGCTGATCGACGATGACCATGCCCGTCGCGGTCTGAGTAATGATGTAGTTCTCATGAACCTGACCGCGCGCCGTTCCAAGATGGTACTCCGCTGCCGCGTCGCCCGTTTCTTCGACCTCAACCGGTGCATCGACCCGTGCCCATGGCGCTGCCGTCTCTGCAAATTGCGGCGCCTGAAAAGGTGCGGGTGACGGTCGTTTGCCCAGAGAAGGGCTATCCATCTGATAAACTCGCGCGCCAATCGGCTCCGCCTGCATCGCGCCAAGGGTCGCCGTAGCTACTGTGGTCGAGGCCCGGTGCCCCGCTTCAGCCAACGCATGTTTGACCGCCGATACGATCAGGCCTCGCGCCAGCCCCGGGTCGCGAAAGCGCACTTCGGACTTCGCAGGGTGCACGTTGACATCCACAAGCGTCGGATCGCAATCGATGAAAATCGCCGCCGCCGGGTGCCGGTCGCGGCTGAGAAAGTCGAAGTACGCCCCACGCAAGGCACCGACAAGCAGCTTGTCGCGTACCGGGCGACCATTGACAAAAAGATACTGAGCAACCGCCGACCCACGCGAATAGGTCGGCAATGCGGCAAAGCCGGTCAGATGCAACCCCTCGCGCTCGGCATCTATCGGCAGCGCGTTCTCGGCAAACTCACGTCCCAGTACACGCGCCAAGCGGGCGTGCAGCGCCCCAAAAAGATCGCCCTGCTCCGCATCCGCACGGAACACCGTGCGCCGCCCCTCGTCGCCGGAAACATCATTCAGCACGAATTGCACGAAGGGTTCGGCCATTGCCAACCGCTTGACCACATCTGTGATTGCCTGCGCCTCGGCCCGGTCGGTCCGCAAAAACTTAAGCCGCGCGGGAGTCGCATAAAAAAGATCGCGCAACGTGACGGTGGTTCCTGCGTTTCTGGCGGCGGGGCGGATCTGCCCTTGACGGCCGCCTTCAACCGCAATCTCCACGCCATCAGCACCCTGCGCGCGTGTAGAAATGGACAAACGACCTACGGCGCCCAATGAGGGCAATGCTTCACCCCGGAAGCCGAAAGTATGAATGTCCAGCAGGTCCGAGCCATCAATCTTGGAAGTCGCATGGCGGGCCAGCGCGAGCGGCAGGTCATCTTCTGTCATGCCACAGCCGTCATCCTCGACGCGGATCAGTGTCTTGCCACCATCCGCATAGTCGATACCGATACGACGCGCGCCCGCGTCGATTGCGTTCTCGATCAATTCCTTGACGGCGGAGGCTGGTCGCTCAACCACTTCTCCAGCCGCAATACGATTGATTGCGCCTTCGTCAAGCTGCCGGATAACTGGGCGATTTTCGCCTATATTGGGGTCTCTGTGCGCCATACCGCAATACTTAGCATAGCGGGGCACGATTCTGAAACAGCTTTCCTGCAGCGTTTCACCAAGTTCGAAGCGACGCCTTGGGCTGCGGTATATCTCAGCCCGCCGTAGCGGCCAGATACCATGAAACGATCCGTGCGCGCTCCTCTTCTTCCAGATAAGAGAGGTTCGCCGGCGGCATGGCATGGCTGATCCCGGCCTGAAGGTAGATATCGCGCGCGTGGCGGGCGATCTGGTATTCCGTTTCCAGTTTCACCCCTTTGGGCGGCCAGTGCAGACCTGTCCAGACAGGTTCTGCCGCGTGACACATCGTGCAGCGGCCCTGCACGATTTCCTGTACTTCGGCAAACCCTTCAGCGACGACAAAGCGCTGTGAAGCCCCTGTCGCTGTCTCGGGTTCTGCTCCTCGAAACATCGGCGCGGTAGAGAGCCAGACAATGAGCAGGAAGATCAGCGCGGTCATGGCCCAAGTCCAATGGGGCTGGCCCTGCCGCGCATGCATCGAATTGAAATAGTGGCGGATCGTGACCCCCATCAGGAATACGAGGCTGGAAATGATCCATGTGTACTCCGTGGCGAAGGCAAGCGGGTAGTGATTGCTCAGCATGAGGAAGATTACCGGAAGCGTCAGGTAATTGTTGTGGGTACTGCGCTGTTTGGCGATCTTGCCGTATTTGGCATCCGGTGTCCGTCCGGCCATCAGGTCGGCGACGACAATCTTCTGGTTGGGGATGATGATCATGAACACATTTGCACTCATGATCGTGGCGGTGAAGGCGCCAAGATGCAGCATGGCCGCACGACCCGAGAATACCGAAGAGTAGAAAAGAGACATCCCGACAAGAACACCGAAAAGGGCGAGCATCAGGATGGTCTGATCGGCTTCCACGAAAAGGCGGCACAGGGTTGTATAGGCGATCCAGCCAAAGGCCAGAGAGGCGATTGACAGCGCGATTGCCTGCCAGGCAGCGAGTTCCAGAACAGCCGGATCGATCAGATAGAACTCGGCACCGAGGTAATAGACGAGCACCAGCAGGGCAAACCCGCTCATCCATGTCCAGTAGCTTTGCCACTTATGCCAGATCAGACCGTCCGGCATGTTGTCAGGCGCAACGAGGTATTTCTGGATGTGGTAGAAACCGCCCCCGTGTACCTGCCATTCTTCTCCGTCCGCGCCGGAGGCCAGGTTTCGGTCCCGGTGCAGTCCCAGATCGAGCGCGATGAAATAAAACGACGCGCCGATCCATGCGATTGCCGTAATGACGTGCAACCAGCGCACGGCGAACTCGATCCAGGCGGCGGTGGCAGCAAGATCATACATCTGCGGGTCCTCTCATCTGACCGGGCGGTGACGCCAGTTGCTCTGACAAAAGTCGTTGGCGAGGGTGTCTTCCGTCCAAGCTAGCGGGTTCACGTTTCCTCGGGCAGTACCAGGTTGAGAAAAATGGCCACAAGCGCGGTGGGGGCGACAGCGGACGTCGCCAGTGTCTTAATCACGCCTGGCAAGTATTGGACCGCGGTAGGCACCAGATTGAGGCCCAGCCCTGCCGCTAGCGAGACGGCGATGATAACCATGTTGCGACGATTCATGTCGATCTCGCTAAGTACGTTCAGACCAGCGGCCGCGACCATGCCGAACATGACGATCACGCCGCCGCCAAGGACGGGCAAGGGCATCGAGGCAATCACGGCACCGATTTTCGGCAATAGCCCGCAAAGGATCAGGACAAGTGCGCCTATGGTGACCACATGGCGGCTCATGATCCCCGTCATACCGACGATGCCGACATTCTGGCTGAAGGATGTGTTGGGCAGTCCGCCAAAAACAGCCGCCACTGCTGTCCCAAGTCCGTCTGCATACGTGGCGCCTGATATCTCGGCATCGGTAGCCTCCCGCCCGGCACCGGCCTTGGTGGTGGCAGAGGTATCGCCGACGGTTTCAATCGCCGAAACGATACAGACCAGCGTGACGGCAAACACGGCACCGAATGAAAACTCGAAACCGTAGGGCAGAGGCGTGATGACCGTTACCCACGCAGCATTGGCGACTGGCGCGAAATTGACCATGCCGAGAACCAGCGCCAGCAGGTAGCCGAACAGCATCCCGACCAAAATGGCGGCGTTGGACAGCGCTCCGCGCGCGAAAAACTTGAGCAGCAAGGCCACGACGACAACCGAAAGCGCCACCGACCAATGTTTTAGTGACCCGAAACTTTCCGCTTCCATCTGGAAACTGGCCGCACCGCCCGCGGCATATTTGATGGCCACCGGGATCAGGTAGAGACCGATCGCGAGGATCACCAACCCGGTCACCAGCGGCGGAAAGAGCCAACGCAGGTGACGAATGAAGGCCCCTAGGAAAAAATGAATGGCCCCGCCGATGATACAGGCGCTAAGCGCGACGCTCAGCCCCTGAGTGGCGGCAACACCCGCGAGCACACCGACAAAGGCAAAACTGGTGCCCTGCATAATCGGCAGCCGCGCACCAACCGGGCCAATCCCGACAGTCTGAAAGAGCGTGGCCACCCCGGCGAAAAGCATCGCCATCTGGATCAGATAAACCTGTTCGGCGCTGCCAAAAGCCAGTCCTGCCGCACCGGCCACGATAATCGACGGTGTGACATTGGAGGCAAACATCGCCAGCACATGCTGCAGCCCCAACGGTACGGCCTGCGCCAGAGGCGGCATTTCATCAGGGTTGCTGTATTGCGTGCTGAGTGCGTAGGTCATGCGAGGGCCCCCGATAATCGACGATAAGTCGGTAGTATTGACCCTTCGACTATGAGACGACCGTGAACGGCGGATCAAGCAAAACCTCTTGCAGATTGGCACCGGGTCCAATCCGATCCACCACGGCGAACAATCCGGGGGCAAAAAGCGGGGTCAATACGCCATGCCAGACATTCCTGTGAAAGTTTATTCCCTGCCCCGTCGCTGTAAGAAAGGCGAGCGGCGCGCCGGGCCGGCCATCGTCGTCCGGCGCAGCGATGACAAGGAACGGATTTTGCGTCATCGGAATGAAAGCCTGACTACCATCGGGATGGCGCTCCATCAGATCGAGCACATAGGGCAGCTCTCGTGGCTCTGCCTGGAACACGCTGATCCCGGCGCGCCCGTCTTCCCCGAAATCAAGCTGCGCCCTGTCATGGAAACGACCGCATAGCCCAGCATTTATCATTCTGTCAGGGACACCGTCGCAATCGAGCACATCGCCAAACGGGGCAAAAGCCTCTCGTTTCAGGGGCTGACATTTAACGACGCGGTTCATAGGCGCGCGTGCCGGTTTACGTCTTTGTACAGCAGGTAGCGGAAAGGTTCGGTTCCGGTTGCAATGCAGGCCTGCGGACAAAATGCCCGCAACCAGAGAAAATCGCCTGCTCCGACTGAAACCCAATCGGTGTTGAGCAAATACTGCGCTGTCCCCTGCAGAACATACAGACCGTGCTCCATCACGTGGGTTTCAGCAAAGGGAATGCGGCCGCCGGGTTCGAAACTTACAATATTCACATGAAAGTCGTAGTTCACATCCAGAGGGTCCACAAACCGCTGGGTCGCCCAGGCGTTCCCGCAACCCGGCATCGGAATTTTTGGAACCTTGCTTTCGTGTGTCACCAGAGCATCGGGGACGCTAATGCCAGCGCCACTGACGAATTTCTTGCGTATCCAGTGGAAACAGAGGTTTTCGGTGCCATCGTTGAACAGGCTCCATACCGCGCTGGGGGGGATGTAGGCATAACTGCCCGGGATCAAGTCATAAACATCCTGGCCGAGGGTCAACCGTCCGGTGCCACGTGCTACGAACAGAACCGCCTGCGCATCCCGGTCCGGTTCCGGCTCCATGCTACCGCCCTCAGGACTGACTTCCACCGCATACTGGGAAAACGTTTCCGCGAAACCGGAGAGAGGGCGAGCCAGCACCCAGACGCGCGTACCCTGCCATCCCGGCAGGAAGCTGGTGACGATATCCCGCTGGGTAATCGCCGGCAGAACGGCGTAGGCCTCTGTGAACACCGCCGTGCTCTCAGGGCGCTCAGATTGGTCGGGATGTCCTCCCGGTGGAAATGCGTAGCTCACAGAAGTGCCTCCAGCCGCAGGCGCGCGATCCGTTCGACCTGACGGCAGGCTTCAGCGAATTCGGCCTCGCTCTCATTGTTCAAGCGCCACTGGAACGCACGCAGAATACCCTGCTTGTCATGATCCTTGACTGCAATGATGAATGGAAAGCCGTGTTTTTCGACGTAGCGCGCGTTCAGGTCTTCGAATTGCGCGCGCTCGGCGTCCGTCAGAGCATCAAGGCCGGCGCTGGCCTGTTCCGCCGTACTCTCCGCGGTCAGGCGTTTTGCGCAGGCGAGCTTTCCGGCGAGGTCCGGATGCGCACGCAGCACATTCATGCGCGCCTCGGCATCAGCGCTGCGAAACACCCGGCACAGCGCGGAATGCATCCCCGCCGCGCTATCATGGGCCGGACCAAGCTCCAGGTCATGGGCTCGCTGGGCGATCCACGGCGAATGCTCGAAAATTCCGCCGAACGTGTTGGTGAATCGCTCAAGGCTCATTTCGGATGGGCGCATTTTCGGCTGCGGCGGATGCGTCGCCTGCCAATGTCGGGCGATATCGATGCGCCTTGGACACCAGACACCCTCATGGCCCTGAACATAATCGATAAATCGCCGGAGCGCCTGCACCCGGCCCGGTCGCCCGATAAGTCGGCAGTGCAAGCCTATCGACATCATCTTCGCCGACCCCGCACGACCTTCGGCATAGAGCGCATCGAAGCTGTCGCGCAGGTACGTGTAGAACTGCTCCCCTGAGTTGAAACCCTGCGGCGTGGCAAAGCGCATGTCGTTGCAGTCAAGCGTATAGGGGATGATCAGTTGATCACGCCCGTCCACGTGCACCCAATAAGGAAGGTCATCATCGTAAGTATCAGAAATATAATCGAACAAGCCTGTTTTTGCGGCCAGGGCGACCGTATTTTCCGAACAACGCCCCGTGTACCATCCGCGCGGCGGTTCGTCCGTAACCTCGGTATGGACGCGGATCGCCTCAGCCATGTCGGCCGCTTCCTCGTCGGGACTGTGGTCCTTGTAGTCGATCCACTTTAGTCCGTGGCTGGCGATTTCCCACCCGGCGCTTTTCAATGCCTCGACCTGTTCGGGCGCCCGCGCCAGCGCCGAAGCAACACCGTAAATCGTGAGAGGAACGCCCGCCTCCGTGAACAACCGGTGCAGCCGCCAGAACCCGGCACGCGCACCGTAGTCATAGATCGACTCCATGTTCCAGTGACGTTGACCCGGCCATGGCTGCGCGCCTACGATTTCAGACAGGAACGCCTCGGAAGCAGCGTCTCCGTGCAATAGGCAGTTTTCGCCGCCTTCCTCGTAATTGAGCACGAACTGGACGGCGATCCGCGCGCCATTCGGCCATTGAGCGTCCGGCGGCGTCGCACCATAGCCCGTAAAGTCGCGAGGATAGCGTTTCACCCAAGTCTCCTGATTATGCTTCCTTGCAATTAATACAGTCGTGGCGCGCGTTGCAATTCGGAACTGGTGCGGGCAGGTTAAAATCGAGGCGCAGCCAAGGAGATCGCCATGCCAGAGGGCTACCTGACCACGCATGTTCTCGATACCGCACAGGGGATACCCGCCGCCGGCATGAGCGTTTCGCTCTATCGCATTGCCGGCGATGCCCCGAAGTTACTGGCCAATATGACGACCAACGCTGACGGTCGTACGGATGGGCCCATTCTGCCGCAAGGCGAATTTTCGACCGGAACCTTCGAGCTGATATTTGAGGCAGGTGCCTATTTCAGCCACGCAGGCCTCGGGATGGAAGAACCCAGGTTTCTGGACGTGATTCCGATCCGCTTCGGCATTTCTGATCTAAAAAGCCACTACCATGTGCCACTGCTGGTCTCGCCTTACGGATACTCCACCTACCGCGGCAGCTAGGCTCGCGTAGCTGCTGCGCCGCCACGCCTGCGGTGCGGGCCCCAGATCGCGGTTGCGGCAAGGATCAGGCCGGATACCGTTGCGATCATCCCGGCGGCAGAAACCGACGAAGCAAAGCCCAGCCAGATTGGACCGTATCCCGCAACGACATATCCCAGTATCGCGGCCACCGTGGCGAACAGAACGGACCAAACCACCTGACTTTCCAGGCTGTTCGTCATCAACCGGGCAGCTGCGGGGGGACAGATGAACATGGCGATGACGATGATACTACCCACCGCGTCAAAAGCGGCGACTGCCGCGATCGCCGAGACGATGACCAGCGCAAGGCCAAGAGGTTGCGTACGCAGACCGATTGTTTGAGCGAAGCCCTCGTCGAAGGTAGATATCTTCAACGGGCGCCAGAAAAGCAGGATGAACAGAGTGACCCCAAGCAACGTCAGGGCCATGCGCGGCAATTCCACCGGCAACAGTGCCAGCGCCTGCGGATCGACCAGCGAAGCCCATCCGGTCGCGTCCAACCAGATCAGGCTTTCCAGATTTCCATAAAGCGCGTGTTCCACGTCGAGATGTACCGACGAGGTATCCGATTGCTCCAGCAGCAGAACGCCGCCCGCGAACATCGTGGTGAACACGACACCCATGGCGGCGCCCGGCTCGATACGCCCAAGCCGCCTTACTGTTTCAATCGCGGCGACGGCGATGATGGCCGCCCCCGCCGCGCCCAGCAGCATCGGCCAGGTTGCGATGACACCGGTCAGCAAGAAGGCAACGACGATTCCCGGAAGGACGACATGACTTATCGCATCGCCGATCAACGCCTGTCGGCGCAGCACCAGAAAATTGCCGGGCAAGGCACATGCGACCGCCACAAAAACGCCGATCAGCATCGGGGTCAGCGACAGGGGAACGAATTCAGCGCCGCTCATGCTCCTACCTCTTTTGGCGTTGGAATGCGGGTATCGATCTCGGTGATCTGATCAGGGGTCAGCACCCGCTCGATCGGGGTCAGCCCATCGTAAAGCGCGGCGGCGGCTTCGAACGAAGGATCGCGCCGCACGATCTGCCAACGCGTTTCATCCAAAAGTGCCCGTGCCGCGCGGGCTCGCCCATCCTGCGTGGCCACGCCGTCCTTGCGCGCCCATCCTTCGCGGCGCAGCAGTCGGATCGTGAGTTGCTCGTAGATCGGCTGCCCCTGTGCCAGCGCAAGCAACCCCTGGCGCAGGTGCACCCGGCGCTGGAACGCCCGGTGGTTGATGTAAGCTGCCAGTACCCCGCGTCCCGGCGCCAGAAGCAGGGACAGCAGGAAAAAGCCGAATCCCACAAGAACGATGATTGGACCCGTGGGCAGATCGGGCACGGCCGCCGAAAGAGCTGCGCCGATATACGCGGAGGCTCCACCGAAGGCGCCTGAGATCATAACCACCAAATCCGTGCGCTCTGTCCAGAACCGGGCGGTAACCGGAGGAATGATGAGCAGGGCGACAATCAGGATCAGTCCGACGATCTTCAGACCGACCACCGTGACCGCCAGCACAAGACCCATCATCGCGATATCCGTCCGCACCACATTCTGGCCGGAGGCAGCGGCGAATTCAGGATCGAACGAGGCGAGGGTAAGTGGGCGGCGCAACAGCAGCACCAACGCCAGTGTCAGTGCCGCCGACAGTGCGATCACGGTCGCATCCGACCGCAGCATACCAGCGGTCGAGCCCAGCAGGAATCCTTCAAGGCCCGCCTGCCGCCCCGCTGTCATGGACTGGATCACGGTCAGAAGTACAATTCCGAAGCCGAAAAACACGGAGAGAACGGCACCGATCGCTGCATCTTCGGCAAGCCGTGTACGCGTACTGAGCCACGACACGATCAGCAATCCGACCCCGGCCGAGAGCGCCGCTCCGGTCAGCAAACCGATCAGGTTTCTGCCCTCCAGACCGAATGCCACCATAACAATGAAGGCAATGCCGACGCCAGGGAGGGTGGCATGTGAAATCGCATCGCTCACCAGCGCCCGTTTGCGCAGGAACAGGAAGGTGCCACCGACCCCCGCCGCCATGCCCAGCAAGGCGGCACCCAGAGTTACGAGGGTCGCATTGTACCCCAGTTGCAAGAACAGAGCGTCAAGGATCATGGCTCAGCCCAACGCGCCATTCAACTGGTCCATCTGAGCTGTGGCCAAACGACCGCCGTAGGCCGCCTGAAGGTTCTCGGTCGTGAAGACCTCTGCCACCGGCCCTTCCGCCACTTTGCGCGTATTGAGCAGGAAAGCGTGGTCGAAATAGTCCCGCACGGTGCTGAGATCGTGATGTACGGCCACAACGGTCTTGCCGCTATCGCGCAGGCTTTTCAGCACCGCGATGATCGCCTTTTCGGTGGCGGCATCTACCCCGGCAAAGGGCTCGTCGAGCAGGTAGAGGTCCGCATCCTGCGCCAGCGCACGCGCCAGAAAGACACGCTGCTGCTGTCCCCCCGATAGCTGACCGATCTGACGTGTTGCAAAGTCCTGCATACCGACCCGCACGAGGCATTCGAGCGCCTGTGCGCGGTGTTTCGACCGCACGCGGCCCAACAGGCCCAAACGCGGGTACAGGCCCATCATTACCACGTCGATTGCGCGGGTGGGAAAATCCCAATCCACGCTTGCGCGCTGCGGAACGTAGGCGATGCGGTCCCGCTGCTGTGAAATCGGCGCGCCATATACAAGGGTCTGCCCCGCGAGCGGCGTCAGAATACCAAGGGCAGCTTTCAGCAGCGTCGATTTGCCGGCACCGTTCGGACCAATGATCGCCATCATGGCCCCAGGTGGTACCGTCATATCCACGGAAAAGACCGCCGGTTTCTGACCGTAGGATACGGTCATGCCCCTGACGGAGAGCGGAATATCGTCACCTTTCACGCTTGGGCGTGGCAATCCATCCTGTGCTGCAAGGGTCAGTGCCATATCAGCTTCCCACCTTCAGCTTGCCCAATCGTCCGCCCTGAGGCGCCGGAGCCCCAAGCGCACGCGCGATGGTCGTGACATTATGATCGATCATGCCGAGATAGGTGCCTTCGTAAGTCCCCGGCACACCCATGGAATCGCTGAACAAAGAACCGCCGATCGTCACCTCGTGACCGCGCGCGGCAGCACCTTCCACAAGCGCCCTGACATTTCGGTCGGATACGGAAGTTTCCACAAACACCGCGCGAATATCACGCGCGACCAGCTCGGACACGAGTTCCGATATGCGGTTCAGGCCCGCCTCGCTTTCCGTCGAAATACCTTGAATACCGATGACGTCGAACGCGTAGGCCTCGCCGAAATATCCGAAGGCATCATGCGCCGTCAGCAACACGCGCTGGTCCGGCTGCAGCTTGCCAAGAACATCCCTCGAGTAGGCATCGAGCGCGTCCAGTTCTTTCATGAACGCGGCTGCATTCGCGGCAAAATCCTCCTTGCCTTCTGGTAAACTGTCCGTCAGCGTCTCGGTAATTCTGGCGACCACGCGGGCCCAAAGCGTCGGGTCCATCCAGACATGAGGGTCAAAGCGGCCTTCATAGTCCTCATGGGCAATCAGCAAGTTGCTTGGAATGTCCTCGGCCACCGCCTCTACCCTGCGCTTCCGGCTGAGGTCGCCAAAGAAATATTCCATCTGCGCTTCGAGATACAGACCGTGCCACAAGACCAGATCGGCCCGTGTCAGTGCAACGATGTCGCTCCTCGTCTGGCGGTAGGAATGCGGGTCCACGCCCGGGCCCATCAGCCCTTGCACGGAGACCCTTGCGCCACCAACAATCTGAGCGGTGTCGGCGATCATGCCTGTTGTCGCGACCACGTTCAGCGGCGCGGCGGCCGGAGCATTGGTTGCCAGCGCGGCAAATGCTGTCGCGGCCGTACCCATAAGAAGATGGCGGCGGTTCATCGAAAAAGGCGCAGGTTCTCTCATCATGAGAATGAATATGCGAGCCATTCGCAAAGAGTCAATGAAAATGCGAATAATTCGCAATAACTATTATGAAAATCAGTAACTTGATTGGTACCTGCCTGAAAAATGGCCGAAAATCTGCACCTGCGTGTTATTTTCCGGCGCTTCGCCTCGGTGGAAAAGTGGTATTTTCCGAGGCGTCTCGCCGGGACACTGCTTGCCAATAGGCAGGTCGCGTGCGATTTAAACGTGCCCTCGCAGCAAGGATAACGCAGGATGCACGCCCCCACATCAACCTCCCCGATCACTGCGGAAACCTCGCAGTTGCCGCAGGTCACCGAGCCGCGCAATCCCGGGATGCCCCTAGATCTGGACTGGGTTTTGGGTCAGCAGGCCAATACATCGGCAATCGAGCGTCGCGCCGCGACCCTGCCTGCCCGCAGATCTGTGAAGAAAGCACATCAGGCAGCATGGCTTCTGCGCGCAGTGACCTGCATCGATCTGACAACACTCTCCGGCGATGACACCGAGAACCGGGTGGAGCGTCTCTGCGCCAAGGCGAGACAACCGGTGTCCGCGGCCATTCTCGAAAAACTTGACGTCCCTCCGATCACCACTGGCGCCGTTTGCGTCTATCACGAGATGATCCCGGCGGCCATACGAGCCTTGCGGGGTTCGGGCATCCCTGTTGCCGCTGTCAGCACCGGGTTTCCAGCCGGGCTATCGCCATTGAATCTGCGGATCGCCGAGATAGAGCAGAGCGTCGCAGCTGGGGCAGCGGAAATCGACATCGTGATCTCGCGCCGCCATGTGCTGTCGGGTAACTGGCAGGCGCTTTATGACGAGATGTGCGCATTTCGTGCTGCTTGCGGAGATGCGCACGTAAAAGCGATCCTCGCGACCGGCGAACTGGGCTCTCTGCGCAATGTGGCGCGGGCTTCGATGGTCTGCATGATGGCAGGTGCAGATTTCATCAAGACATCGACCGGCAAGGAGAGCGTCAACGCAACGCTGCCGGTATCTCTGGTTATGGTCCGCGCCATTCGCGACTATTACATGCGAACAGGCTTCCGTGTGGGCTATAAACCGGCGGGCGGAATTTCCAAGGCGAAGGACGCAATCACCTACCTTGCTCTGATGAAAGAAGAGCTCGGCGACCGCTGGCTGCGCCCGCACCTCTTCCGCTTCGGCGCGTCTTCTCTGCTCAATGACATCGAGAGGCAGTTGGAACACTACGTGACTGGGAACTACTCCGCTGGTTATCGGCACGCGACAAGCTGAGTTCCGCCATGCGTGAAAAAAATAATATGCCATGCACCCCAACCTTCGAAGAAACCGATGAAGCGCATGCTCAAAGACTTGAATACACGATAAGCCAGACAGCATTTGTCCGAGGGAGAATGACATGACCGTGTCAGAAATATTCGAAACCATGGAATATGGGGCAGCCCCGGAAAGCGATGCGGAAGCGCAGGCTTGGCTGGATCGGCACGGGCGGGCGTTCGGTCTTTTCATCGACGGGACTTTCTCGGCACCCTGCAATGTCTTTGTCAGCCGTAACCCCGCAACCGGTGATGAACTGGCGCGCATTACTCAGGCAGGGCAATCCGACGTGGAAGCGGCTGTCGAAGCAGCCCGGGCCGCGCAGCCGAATTGGGATAAACTGGGCGGCCATACGCGCGCCAGGTACCTTTACGCATTGGCCCGGCTCTTGCAGAAACACAGCAGGCTTTTTGCTGTGCTGGAAAGCCTTGATAACGGCAAACCGATCCGCGAAGCCCGCGACATCGATATACCCCTCGCGCAACGGCATTTCTATTATCATGCGGGCATGGCGCAACTGATGGATGAAGCGCTGCCCGGACAGGTACCGTTGGGGGTCTGCGGGCAGGTGATCCCGTGGAATTTCCCGCTGTTGATGCTTGCATGGAAAATCGCTCCGGCCCTCGCGATGGGCAATACCGTCGTGCTCAAGCCTGCCGAGTACACCTCCCTGACCGCATTGCTTTTTGCCGATATTTGCCAGCAAGCGGGTCTGCCCAAAGGGGTTGTCAACATCGTTACCGGTGATGGCACGGTGGGTGAAATGATCGTTCGCGCGGACGTGGACAAGGTGGCCTTTACCGGCTCCACCGAAGTCGGACGCCGCATCCGGGAAGCCATCGCGGGTTCAGGCAAGGCACTGACTTTGGAACTGGGCGGCAAGTCCCCCTACATCGTTTTCGATGATGCCGATCTCGACAGCGCGGTAGAGGGGCTCGTGGATGCGATCTGGTTCAATCAGGGACAGGTCTGCTGCGCGGGCTCGCGCCTGCTCGTGCATGAGCCGGTGGCGGAGGTCTTCTATGCCAAGCTTCGCGCGCGCATGGACAAGCTGCGCGTCGGCGATCCGCTCGACAAGAGCATCGACGTGGGCGCAATCGTGGACCCGGTTCAGGTGCAGAGCATCACCGATATGGTTGCCGCCAACAGCGCCGGACAAACCCATGTGGCGGATTGCGAAATACCCCAGACAGGCTGCTACTATCCGCCGACGCTGATTACCGGGCTCAACCCCGCCGACCGCTTGATGCAGGAGGAAATTTTCGGCCCGGTGCTGGTCGCTACCACCTTCCGAACGCCTGCCGAAGCAGTGCAACTGGCCAATAACAGCACCTATGGGCTTGCAGCCACGGTATGGAGCGAGAACATCAACCTTGCGCTCGATATCGCACCGAAACTGGCGACCGGGATCGTCTGGATCAACGGTACCAACATGATGGACGCGGCCGCTGGCTTTGGCGGCGTCCGGGAAAGCGGCTTTGGCCGAGAGGGTGGCTGGGAAGGGCTTGCCGCCTACACCAAACCCGCCGGCAGGCCCAAGCCGCTGAAGTCCCTAGCCCCATTTGAAGGCTCAGGCGCGCCCGGCGATCCGCTGGACCGTACTGCCAAGCTGTACATCGGCGGCAAGCAGGCGCGGCCTGACGGAGGATATTCGCAACCCGTCTGGGGAAAATCGGGCGCATTGCTGGGCCATGTATCGCTGGCCAACCGCAAGGATGTGCGAAATGCGGTCGAAGCAGCGCAAGCCGCGAAGAGCTGGTCCCGGACCAGCGGTCACCTGCGCGCGCAAATCCTCTACTATATCGCCGAAAATCTCTCCGCCCGGGCGACTGAATTCGCAAAGCGTCTGGACGCCCTGCAAGGCGGTAAAGCAGGGGCAAAAGAGGTCGAAGCCACGATCAGCCGTCTTTTCACCTATGCGGCTTGGGCCGACAAATATGATGGGCAGGTACATGGCGTGCCGATCCGAGGCGTCGCGCTGGCGGTGAAAGAACCGGTCGGCCTGATCGGCGCACTTTGTCCCAACGAAGCGCCGCTACTTGGGCTTGTGTCCTGCATGGCCCCGGCCATCGCCATGGGCAACCGGGTGATCCTCGCCGCGTCAGAAGTGTTCCCGCTGGCAGCGACCGATTTCATCCAGACGCTGGAGACTTCTGACGTGCCCGCCGGCGTCGTCAATATTCTGACGGGCAGACATGCCGACGTGGCCTCGGCTCTCGCCGGTCACATGGACGTGGATGCAGTCTGGAGTTTCGGCGACGGCTCTCTTTGCGAAACGGTAGAGCGGGCTTCCGCGAGCAATCTCAAACGCACATGGGTCAACAACGGCAAGGCCCGGGATTGGATGGGAGCAGAAGGTCAGGGGCAGCCCTTCCTACAGGCAGCCACCGAGATCAAGAACATCTGGGTTCCCTACGGCGAATGACCTCAGCCCGGCCCCGCGACCGGGCTGTTTTCAGCACTCAGTTTCCCGGTGTGCTTTCAAGCCCTTCCGGCTGGCCCACCACCACGAAGTGCAGACCGTCCGGGTCCAGCAACTCGGCGGCAACGCGCCTGACGTCCTCCAGCGTAACCGCTTCCACCCGTTCATTGCGTGTCGCGATATAGTCGATCGGCAGGTCGATCATCTGCATCCCGACCATGATGTTTGCAATCGGACCGTTTCCATCAAACCGCAGCGGGTAGGCGCCGGTGAGGTAGGTTTTGGCATCATCTACTTCGGCCTGCGTCACACCTTCAGTCGCGGCCTTCTCCCATTCATTGCGAATAACCTCGATTGCTTCGGCGATACGATCATTAGCAGAGCTGACCCCACCGACGTAAAGTTCGGCGAGGTCCTTAGTCGCAAGAAAGGAATATACGCCATAGGTCAGGCCGCGTTTGGCCCGCACCTCGTCCATCAGGCGGCTTTCGAATGATCCACCGCCCAAGATCTGGTTGAGAACGATGGCGGTAAAGTAATCGGGATGGTCCTGCTTGATGCCTTTCTGCGCAAAGCGCGCAACGGATTGCGGCGTCTCGAAAGGAACCACCGTGACGCCACCGGAGAAATCGACAGATGCCGCCGGCGGCATAGGCGCGCCGGTTTCAGGCAATCCGCCCAGCAGGTCATCTAGCAACTTCGCAAGCGCCTCCTCGGTGATGTCACCCACGACCCCAATGTAGATACGATCGCGGGCCAGAACATTCGCATGAGCCTCCACGAGGTCATCGCGTGTCAGCGCCGAGACGCTATCGGCGGTCCCGCTCAGAGAGCTGGCATAGGGGTGGTCGCCGAAAACGATCCGATCCATGGCGCGGCTGGCAAGCTCATCT
>JBFFFS010000018.1:0-20691 GCA_041557855.1 Roseobacter sp.
CGCCGTCTGCCACATCGGTATCATGCGGGTGCTGATGGCGATCGCCAGCGGCTGGAATTTTTCCGGCCCGGCTCCTTTCGCTGTCAAACGTAACAGGCTCTTCGTGCTGACACTGAACGGCGACACCCTGCGGCTCGACCCGGAGCCCGTGCGACTGGTCAAGGCCGACCCATGAAAATCCTCATCGTCGTCACGCATCTTCTGGGCACCGGGCATCTGGCCCGCGCGCTGGTGCTGGGCCGCGCCTTCCGGACCGCCGGGCACCGCGTGACGATTGCCTCCGGCGGCATGCCCGTGCCGCATCTGCAGACAGAGGATCTGACGCTGCTGCAACTACCACCGCTGCGCTCGGACGGGGTGAATTTCACCCGCCTGCTGCAGCCCGACGGATCACCGGCGGATCACGCCTACCTCGCAGCGCGCGGGCAGGCGCTGGCCGCCGCGCTGGACGATGTCGCCCCCGATGTGCTCATCACCGAGCTTTTCCCCTTCGGTCGCCGCATTCTCGCCGGGGAATTCACCGATCTGCTGGAAAGGGCTGCTGCGCAGCACCCCCGGCCCCTGATCTGCGCCTCGATCCGCGACATCCTCGCGCCCCCCTCGAAGCCTGCCAAGGCCGAGGCCACCCGCGCCCTCGTCACCGGGTCCTACGATGCGGTGCTCGTTCATTCCGACCCTGCCATCACACCGCTTGACCGCAGCTGGCCCGTCGCCCCAGATGTCGCCGCCAAGCTGCACTACACCGGTTTCGTGGCACCGGCGCCGGCCGGGGCGCACCCGCAGGCGGCGGGCAAAAACGAAGTGCTCGTCAGCGCCGGAGGCGGCAGTGTCGGTCATGCGCTGTTCGAGGCGGCACTTGCAGCGGCGGCGACCGATCCGGCACACCGCTGGCGGCTGCTATTGGGAGGCGAGAACGCGGTGCGGCGCGCAGAACAACTTCAGGCGGCGGCCTCCGCCAATGTGATCGTTGAGCCCGCACGCGCCGACTACCGGCAAATGCTGCGCCATGTGCGCGCATCGGTCTCATTCTGCGGTTACAACACGGCGCTCGATCTTTTGCAGGCGGACGCACCAGCCGTTCTTGTCCCCTTCGACGCCGGCGGCGAGGTCGAACAGCGCCTGCGTGCGGATGCGCTGGCCGAACTGCCCGGCTGCAGCGTGCTTTACAGTGCCGATCTCACTCCCGAGACCCTGCTCGCACATGTCGAGACCGTGGCCAATGCTCCCCGGCGGGCACCGCGCACAGAGGGGCTCGACGGCGCGCCGCAAACCGTGCGCATTGTTGAAGCCCTCGTCCGGGAGATACGGCCATGAGCCCCGGCTGGACCGCCCTGCGCGCGGCGCTGAGGGCGCTGCGAGACGATGGGATCGCCCTGCCGCTGTGGTGGCGCGACGACGATGCGACCCGGCCCACCGCCGCGCTGGACCGCCTCGAAAAACTGGGACGCGATTTAGGGATGACGGTTCATATCGCCGTGATCCCTGAACCCGCGACCGAAGAGCTGGCCGCGCATGTGGCCGGTCAGGAAACACTGGTGCCGCTGGTGCATGGCTGGCGACACGCCAACACCGCCGCCGAGGGTGCCAAGAAATCCGAATTCGGACAGCCCCGCGCCGCCGGTCAGATGGAACTGCTACAGGCGCGCGATCGTATGGCAGCGCTCTTTGGTGATCGCGTGCTGCCGGTTTTCGTTCCCCCGTGGAACCGCCTCGACCCTTCTTTTCTGCCGGTTCTTGCGGAATCTGGGTATCGCGGGGTTTCCACCTACACGCCGCGAAGGGCCGCTCTGGCAGCCCCCGGCCTCGTGCAGATCAACACCCATATCGATCCGATCGACTGGCGTGGCACCCGCGACCTGATCGATCCGGAAAGCCTGCTGGCGCAGATCGTGGGGCTGCTTCAGGATCGCAGGACCAGTGCGGCCGACAGCAGCGAACCGCTCGGGCTGCTTACACACCACCTTGTGCATACGCCGGCAATCTGGGATTTCTGCGCGCGGCTGATGCAAGAACTGCTGGAAGGCGGCGCGCAACCCGCCGCCCTCGCCCCCCGTCTGGAGAGCCCTTATGAGTCGACTTGAATCAATGCGCCGCCGCCTGACCGCCCAGATCGACGGACTCAACTGGGTGGCTGAGCGTATCAGCGGGCTGGAGGGCGATGTGCTGGAACTTGGCCTCGGCAACGGGCGCACTTACGATCACCTGCGCGAGAGGCTGCCTGACAGACGGATCTGGGTCATCGACCGTGTGCTGCAACCGCATCCCTCCTGTATCCCGCCGAAAGAGGATTTCCTGCATGGCGAGGCTCCTGAGATGCTCGAGCGGCTTGCCAGGAAAGGAGCCCGGATGGCGCTGGCGCATTACGATTTCGGCTTCGGCGTCAAGGAACTCGACGTGGCCGAAGGCGCGCGGCTTTCACCGCTGATCGGAGCGGTCATGCGTTCGGGCGGGATCATGGTCAGCCAGCAGCCGCTGGTAGGGTTCGAGCAGATACAGGGCCCCGACACGATCGACCCGGAGCGCTATCTTTTCTATCGAATGCCCTGAATTTCTGGAACTTTCCCTACCCGTGTGCGTTTGCCCTGCAGTGAAACAGGAAGGAAAGACCATGTTGAGAACAATAGCCTTGATCACCGCCTTGACTGCTCTGGCCGCATGCGAGACAACCAAGGGCGTGGGGCGCGACGTGCAGAACGCAGGTCAGGCACTGGATGAAGCCGTCTGATCGTCCAAAAGTACAAGCAAAAGAGCGGCCCCAGACCGGGGCCGTTTTTTTTATTTCCGCAGCCCTCGAGCACCCGGTCCGGCACATGATCGAACCCACCCGGCACCGCCCCCCTGCGGCACAAAATCCACCCCTGCATTTTTTTGGTGAAACCGCCGGAAAATCCGGTATAGACAAGCGCATACCGACGACTACCAGAAGGATGGAGCCCATGTTCAGACTTGCTCTGCTTGCCGCCGCAGTTCTCGCCCTCACCGCCTGCGAGACAACAAAAGGCGTAGGCCGCGACGTGCAGAACGCCGGCGAAGCACTCGACCGCACCTTCTGATAGGAAGGGCGGCTAGCCGTCGCCCTTGATCGCGCAGGTTTTGCACAGAGCAGTGTCCGGCAGTATCTTCAGCCGCGCTTCGGATATGTCATCTCCGCAGATCAGGCATACTCCGTAGATGCCCTGCTCGATGCGTGCCAGCGCCGCGTCGATCCGTTTGACTTCATTAAGCTCATTGTGCCCGAGCGCCTCGAGAACCTCGTCGCCCTGCCGTTCGGTAGAGAAATCTTCGAGATCCTTGGTCGGTGTCTCGTCAAGCTCATGCTCAACATGGACCAGATGACCGACGAGTTCTGCGCGCCGGGCCTCAAGCACCTGTTTTTGCAAGGTAGTATCCATTGGGTATCCTCCACGAACTGATGCAGGGACGGTGCCAGATGTGCAGGGCCGATACTTTGATTTGGGTCAAGTCACGCCGCGAAGGCGATAGGGCCTGTGCACCTTACCTCATTGCGACGCGGGATGCGCGGGCAACCCGGCGCGGAAGAATCGCGCTGGTAAAGGAACGTGACGGTTTTTTCGGTGCCGAGGTCAGCACGACGCAAAGATCCTGATAGGCCAGTTCGATTTCGTCCAGACGTCCGCGCACAAGGCAGGTCGGGCGTGCCTTGCCGTTGATGCGGGCCATGATCGCCGCATCCCCGGTCTTTTCCTTGGGCCGCTGGATAAACATGCTCTGAATATCGGATTTCGACAATCGCGTCTGGATTCGTGCATCGAACTTGCTGTTGCGCGCGCAAATCCAGATCTCATCGCGCACCTTGTCGAGCCGCACTTCCGGCGTATGGCCGCGGGTCGCGAAAGCATAAAGTCCAAGTGCCAGCGCCACCATCGTCATCGGCAGCACGTATCCGGGCAGCGCCGCGCGCTCAACCACCTGCACCTGGGGCAGAATAATTAGCAGATAGGCCCCGATGAGAAGCAGAATGGCCGCGCCCGTCAGCGTCATCTCGGCCGTGCGGCGGGCGGCGTCGCCCTTGGTGCGCGACCGAAGAATATAACTGGTGCGTGTCTCCGACACGTCGAGCGTGGCCCAACGGCGAGGTGGCATTCTACGCGTTTGAAGTTGCGTGGTCATGGCGGTCTCCTGAACTCGTCTGATTTTAAGGAATAAACAGCGATTGGGGCGCTGTATCGGCGCGATCGGGTTTTACCAAAGGTTAATTTTTGACTAAAATACGCCTGAAGCGGCCCTATTTGGCATGAATGAGGCAAGTACTTTGCCTGCATTACAGGTGTGCCGAGCGCCGAAAACGAACAAATACACAGGTGCCACCAGCCAATTCGGTTAGTTCCCCGGCGCGATTGGCACCTATAGCGGGTGGTCAACCAATAGCCGGTCGATCAGTTTGCCAAGCAATTGCGTTCTGCCCCTGACATCCGCTTTTCGGTAAATCGCGTTATTCTGCGATTTGATGGTACCCTGGCTTGTGTTGCGCAGCTGGGCAATTTCACTGACCGACATGCCCTTGACGGTCAGCAAGGCGACATCCTTCTCCGCCTCGCTCAATCCCCATTTGTCGAACTGTAAGAACAACATTTCGAAAAATTCCCCCTGAGCAGATCGCAACAAGCGTTCAACCTCCTCCTGGTTCCTTTGGGAAACCCGGTAGCTGCGCCAGATGAGGACCCCACCGACCAAAAATCCGAAAAAAGTTGCGAGGGCGATGATTTCGTGCACAAGCCAGCTGGCGCTGAACAGGTAATACCCGGTGATTTCTCCGATCAGTTCGGACAAAAAGGCCAATGCAGAGGCGGCGTAGACCGCCACCCCTGCATAAAAGGCCTTATCGGTTCTCTTACTTTCACTCAAAGTTCAAGTCCGTGGACCCAACGTCAGACGCGGCTTAGTCATCGCCTTCGCTGTCGCTGCCACCACCTTCGCTGTCGCCGCCACCGTCACTGTCGCCGCCTTCGCTGTCGCCGCCACCACCTTCGCTGTCGCCGCCTTCACTGTCGCCGCCTTCACTGTCGCCGCTTTCGCCGTCGTCGCTTTCGCCGTCGTCGCTCTCGTCGTCATCGTTTTCGTCGTCGTCGTTTTCATCATCGTTTTCATCGTCGTCGAAATCGTCGTCTTCATCGTCGTCTTCATCGTCGTACTCGTCATCCTGCTCTGTCCTGTCACGCACCACGGTGCCGTCCTTGCCCAAGACGATTTCACGCTCGATCCCGGGGCCGGTGGCCTCAAAGCGGAGGTTGCCGAAAAAAGTTCTGCTAATCTCGATTCTCTTGAACCCCTCCTGCGTCAGTTCTTCGATGATCTGATCTTTCGTGGTTTGAGAAAGAGCCGTACTCGCCATCAGGACGAATGACGTGCTCATCAATATCTGTTTCACCGGTTTTTTCATTTGAATATCCGTTCCTCATGTTTGCTTCGCGTCTAGACAAGCACGAATTTCACAGTGCACGGAATACAACTTTGGATGAAAATGGCTATTTCCATCCAAAGAAGCATTGGCAGCTAAAGGTCATTTTCAGCTAATGTTGCCCAAATGAATGAATTCGACAGAGCCTCTGTCGACTGCTTCAGACGGGACTTTGGCGAATGGTCAAAGGCTTTTCTGCAAAAGTTGACCGGGCCCGGCATGTAAGTAGAAGAGCCTGAAGATGATCGAACAGACCAAATACCAGAAACTTTTTTCCACGCCGCTGATGCGTTTCAAAGTACAAGACTGTGCTGTATTGAATGCTGCTCTGTTGATGGAAGGTGAACAATTGCGTGCAGGCAGCAGCGGTGTCTCTAAGTCCAATCGCGGCGGTTGGCACTCTGAGGGCAACTTGTTCGAAAGTGAAGCACCCAGCATAGTGCAAATTAAAGAAGCCGCACGGGACGCGGTTTTGACGGTCACGAACAAGGTAAACGAAAAGTTCAATCCCGACGATTTCAACCTGAAACTGTTCGCCTGGATGAACGCGAACCCGGTGGGTGGGTACAACGCGCCCCACACGCACCCCGGCGCACATTGGTCCGGTGTGTATTACGTCGCGCAACCGGATATCGAGGAAGGCTCCTCCGGGATGATCGAGTTTCTCGATCCGCGTTCCGACATGCAGCACTGGAAAATTCTCGGCGCGAGCGCCTTTCAGCAAAAAGTGACCTTCCGGCCTTCGGTCGGCGATTTGATCGTGTTTCCTTCCTACCTCATGCACTGGGTACATCCGAACCAAAGCCGTGAGGAAAGAGTATCCATCGCCTTCAACGCGACATTCCGGCGGTCGAAAAAATCCTGAAAGACAATCGACCGTCTGTCGCGCGCCACTGCCAAACCGCTCCCACAGCTTTCTGATGCCGCCTTCACGGATGGTGTGACCCCGCCCTGACGGGTGGATTAACCATTCACCCAAATCTCACAATCGAACCGTTCCGACCAAAGTGTCGCTGAGCCTGCGTGGCGCGCAGCGCGCTCGGCGATCCGGGTAGCCTGCCCTGCTCCGATTAGGATGCGCCTTTTCGCCGGTATCATCATCGCCGCCTAGCGCAACCGCAATCGGACGCTCCGGCGGCACCGGCCTCAGCTGGCCTCAGCCGGGCCTGTCAAGCCACGGTCGGGCGGACGAAACGCACGTGGCGATCCTTGGTTGCCGAGGGGCGGAATTACAGGTCTTCCCGGTTTAGCTGTACCACCTTGACCGCTCCTCGAATCCGCTCCATATGCCCTGCATGACACCGCTTTCGCATATCCGCAATTTCTCCATCGTGGCGCATATCGACCACGGGAAATCCACGCTTGCCGACCGGCTGATCCAGTCCACCAACACTGTGTCAGAGCGGGAGATGAAAGAGCAACTTCTCGACGCGATGGATATCGAACGCGAGCGCGGCATCACGATCAAAGCCAACACCGTTCGCATCGACTACAAGGCGCAGGACGGCGAAACATATGTGCTGAATCTGATCGACACCCCCGGCCACGTGGACTTCGGCTACGAGGTCAGCCGCTCCATGCGCGCGGTCGAAGGATCGCTGCTGGTAGTGGATGCCACGCAGGGCGTCGAGGCGCAGACCCTGGCCAATGTCTATCAGGCCATCGACGCGGACCATGAAATCGTGCCGGTGCTCAACAAGATCGACCTGCCCGCCGCCGAACCCGAGCGCGTGCGTCAGCAGATCGAGGATGTCATCGGGATCGAAGCACACGATGCGGTGGAAATCTCCGCCAAGACCGGTCTGGGCATTCCGGACGTACTCGAAGCCATCGTCCATCGCCTGCCCCCGCCCAAGGGCGGCAACCCCGACGCCCCGCTCAAGGCCATGCTCGTCGACAGCAAATACGACCAGTATCTCGGCGTTATCTGTATCGTCCGCGTCATCGACGGTACGCTGAAAAAGGGCGACCGCATCCGCATGATGAAGACCGGCGGCACCTACGACGTGGACGATGTCGGCATCTACCGCCCGGCCATGACGCCGGTTGACAGCCTCGGCCCCGGGGAAATCGGCTATCTCAACGCCTCGATCAAACAGGTCCGCGACACCCGCGTCGGCGATACTATCACCCACGAAAAGCGCCCCTGCGAGACCCCGCTGCCGGGCTTCAAACCCTCCGTGCCGGTGGTTTTCTGCGGCCTCTTCCCGGTGGATTCCTCCGAATTTGAGGACCTGCGCGACGCGATCGAGAAACTCGCCCTCAACGACGCTTCCTTATCCTATGAAATGGAAACCTCCGCCGCTCTGGGCTTCGGCTTCCGCTGCGGCTTCCTCGGCCTGCTGCACCTCGAGGTGATCCGCGACCGGATCGAGCGCGAGTATGACATCGAACTCATCACCACAGCGCCTTCCGTCATTTACCACGTCTACATGAAAGACGGCGAGATGAGGGAGTTGCACAACCCTGCCGACATGCCGGACCTCACGCATGTGGACCATCTCGAAGAGCCGCGGATCAAGGCCACCATCCTTGTGCCCGACGACTACCTCGGCGACGTACTCAAGCTCTGTCAGGACCGCCGCGGCATCCAACTCGATCTTACCTATGCGGGCTCCCGCGCCATGGTGGTCTATGACCTGCCCCTCAACGAGGTGGTCTTCGATTTTTATGACCGGCTCAAATCGGTCACCAAGGGCTATGCGAGCTTCGACTACCAGATGATCGGCTACCGCGAAGACCGGCTGGTAAAAATGTCGATCCTCGTGAACGACGAACCCGTCGATGCACTCTCCACCATGGTCCACCGCGACCGGGCTGAACAGCGCGGCCGCGCCATGGTCGAAAAGCTCAAGGACCTGATCCCCCGCCACATGTTCAAGATCCCGATCCAGGCGGCCATCGGAGGCAAGGTGATCGCGCGCGAGACGCTGTCAGCCATGCGCAAGGACGTGACCGCTAAATGCTACGGCGGCGATGCCACACGGAAGCGCAAGCTGCTGGATAAGCAGAAGGCGGGGAAAAAGAAGATGCGCCAGTTCGGCAAGGTGGATATCCCGCAGGAAGCTTTCATATCAGCCCTCAAGATGGACAGCTAAAGCTCGACATCCCGGGCTGAGATGAAGGACGTTGGGTGGCCTGCCTCCGCCCGGCGTACGTCTTTCAGTGCTCCGCAATTCACGAAGCTCCGGATAAATCTTAAATTATCAGCGACCTAGACGCGCCCCGGATGCGACGCGCCATCCGCGAACCACCTACATCTGCGCGTAGGTTTGCCACGGCGCGAATTCCGCGTCGCCGATATCCAGTTCTTCGGACTTGGTTTTTCGTCCCGAAGCGCTGGCCAGAATGGCATCGAAAATCCGCTGACCCGCTTCTGCCACGGTCTCGCTGCCGTCCGCGATCGTGCCGCAGTTGATATCCATATCGTCCTGCATGCGGTGATACATCGCGCTGTTCGAAGCGATCTTGACCGAAGGAACGGGCTTGTTGCCATAGCAAGACCCGCGACCGGTCGTGAAACAGATCATGTTGCATCCCGAAGCGACCTCTCCCGTCAGGGAAACCGGGTCGTATCCGGGGCTATCCACAAAAACCAAGCCTTTCGCTGTTATTTTTTCACCGTACTGATAAACGCCGTTCAGATTGGTGCTGCCGGCCTTCGCCACAGCGCCAAGGGATTTCTCAAGGATCGTGGTAAGGCCGCCCATCTTGTTGCCAGGGGTCGGATTGTTGTTCATTTCCGAGCCATGTTTGGCGGCGTAATCTTCCCACCACTCCAGCAGGTCAACCAGTTTCTGCCCGACATCGGGCGAGGCAGCGCGATCTGTCAGAAGGTTCTCCGCGCCGTAAATCTCGGGCGTTTCGGCAAGCGCCGCCGTTCCTCCGTTTCTGACCAGCAAATCGACGGCATGCCCAAGAGCTGGGTTCGCCGTGATACCGGAATAGCCGTCAGAACCGCCGCACTGCAGTGCGACGCTGAGGTGCGACGCATCGATCGTTTCGCGCTTGGCCTCTGCCGCCTGCGCCAGCGCGGTCTCTAGCCACTGCAAGCCTTTTTCGATGGATTTGCGCGTGCCACCGGCGCTTTGCAGCGTGTAGTAATGAAAACTTTTGTCTTCCGGCCGACCATATGCCTCCAGCATGAGCGGAATCTGGTTGGCCTCGCAGCCGAGGCCGAGCATCAGGACGGAGGCAAAGTTCGGGTGGGTGGCATAGCCCCAGATGGCGCGTTGCAGCTTGCGGAAGGCCTCATCATCAGTCCCGATACAGCACCCGGCACCGTGAACGATCGGCACGATCCCGTCGACCCCGGGGAAACTCTCCAGCAGCCCGGACCGCTCCGCCTCCTTGGCCAGGAGCTTCGCCGCCGAGGCCGAGCAATTGACGGAGGTCACGATGCCCACGTAGTTCCGCGTGCCGACCCCACCACCGGCGCGGCGATAGCCTTCAAAGGTCGCGCGCTCAGCCAGCGGCAGGATATCCGTCTCCCTTGCATTCTCGCCAAAGCTCTCGTTCCGGTGAAAGCTCGTCATGGCGACATTGTGCACATGAACATGGGCTCCGCTCGGAATGTCCTGCGTCGCGACCCCGATGACGCTTCCGTATTTGATAATCTGCTGACCGGCGCTGATATCGGCCAGCGCGACCTTGTGTCCCGACGGGATTTTGTCTGCAGCAGTCATGCCCGAGGGCGCAAGAGAGGTACCGGTGTCGATCTGGCGCAAAGCCACGGCGATATTGTCCGAAGGGGACAAGGTGAGGATCTGGGGGCTGGACATGGGGCTTTACTCCTGAGTTACGGGGTCACCGGACGGCATGTCCGAGCGGGTCTGCGCCTTGTGGCGCAGCAGAGCCATCAATTTCCGGTCGCGGACAGCCTGGGCAGCGGGGATGTCCGTGATGGGAATTCGCGCTTCAAGTTCGGCCCTGAGCCTCTCATCGACGACGCCATTCCAATCGATTGAATCGTAAGGGCCGATGCCGAAATTGCGGTACATTTCTCCGTATCTCTCGACGTATTGCGCGACGCCTTCCGGAGCGTTGAGATGTATCGTCTGCATCGGCCCCATGAACGACCAGCGCAGCCCGAGCCCGTCGCAAATGGCCTTGTCGAGGTCCGACGCCGAAACGATGCCACTGCCCACAAGTTTGAAGGCTTCTTCCAAAAGCGCGCCCTGCAGGCGGTTGACGACGAAGCCGTCGATTTCCTCGCTCAGCACGATGGTTTCGCGGCGGCACTCAATCATCAATGCATTCACCTTCGAGACGACATCCGGATCGGTCCAGGGGGTCGGCACGATTTCTACTGCGGGGATTAGATGCGGGGGATTGATCGGATGCACGACAAGGCATCGATGTCGGCCTGCGATCTTCTCGCAGTACCGTGATGCCGAGATGCCCGAGGTGGAACTGCCGATAGGCACGTCCGGGGCCGCGATGGCATCCAGCATTTCAGTTATCTCGCGTTTTATCTCGAGGCGTTCAGGGCCGCTTTCCTGAACGTAAACGGCGTCTTCCAGAGCTTCTTCAAGATTCTGCGCAACGGTGATCCGCTGCAAAATCCCGGGAGCGTCCGACGCCGCAACAAGGTCGAATTCCACAAGGTCAGACACCCGCGTTTCCATCGCCTTGAGCGCGCGCTCCGCTGCCTCGGCAGAGGCGTCATACATCGCGACGTCAAATCCAGCTTGAGCAAAAACGGTCGCCCACCCCTGACCGATCAGCCCACATCCGATCGTGGCAATCTTGGCCATATCCATCTCCCTTGTATTTCCTGTACTGGATCAGGCCATCGTCACCAGTTCATCGCCCACATCAAATCGCGCTTCTGTCGCGTTCCGCAGTTCTTCAAGTGTCAGACCCGGGGCAATTTCCTTCAGCACCAGACGGGATCGAGCGACCTGAAAGACAGCCATATCCGTGACCAGAAGGTCGATCGGCCGGCTTGATGTCAGCGGCAGATTGCACTTGGCGACGACCTTGCTGACGCCATTGGCCATGTGCTGCATCGCAACGATCACCCGCCGCGCGCCGGTTGCCAGATCCATCGCGCCACCCATGCCCGGAACCATCTTGCCGGGGATCATCCAGTTGGCCAGATACCCGGATTCATCCACTTGCAGGCCACCCAGCACCGTAAGGTCGATGTGACCGCCGCGGATCAGCCCGAAGCTCATCGCGCTGTCGATTGCAGCCGCGCCCGGAACAGCAGTTACAAACCCGCCGCCGGCATCGGTGAGATCCGGCTCTTCCATGCCTTCCGGAGGGCGCGCGCCCAGCCCGATGACCCCATTCTCCGACTGAAAGAATACACCTGCGTCGGCAGGTACGTAATTTGCCACGAGGCTGGGCAGCCCGATCCCGAGATTGACAAGCGTGGCCGGCTCGATCTCCTGTGCGACCCGGCGGGCTATGCGTTCTTTTGGTTCCATCTAACGCGACCTTTCAATGAGGTGATCGACAAGAATGGCCGGCGTGCGCACCGAGTCCGGGGGAATGACACCGACCGGAACGATATGTTCGGGCTCTGCGATAACCGTGTCCGCTGCCAGCGCCATGGTCGGGTTGAAGTTCTGCGCGGTCAAAGAATACTCGAGATTGCCGAGATAATCCGCCTGCCGGGCGGCAATGAGAGCGAAGTCGGCCCGGATCGGTCGTTCCACGAGGAACCGTTTGCCGTCGATCTCAAGTATCTGCTTTCCCTCTTCCAGCCCCGTGCCCAATCCAGTCGGCGTGACCACGGCACCCAGCCCCATGCCGCCGGCGCGGATACATTCGATCAGCGTGCCCTGCGGCATCAGATCCACCTCGAGACTACCATCGTTCATTTGCCGCTGCGTTTCCGGGTTCAGCCCGATGTGCGACACTACGAGACGTGTTATCGCACGAGCGGCGATCAGTTTTCCGATCCCTCGACCGGGCATGGCGGTATCGTTCGCGATCAACGTGAGGTTTTTTTTGCCGGAAGCCACCAAGGCGTCGATCATCCGCCTCGGGGTTCCGACCCCCATGAAGCCGCCAATCATGATACTGGCACCATCCGGCACAAGTTCTGCGGCGGCCTGTGGCGATATCGCTTTTTTCATCTGGTCACCCCCCGAAGACTCCTTGGCCTATCCTAGCAAACCAAAACAGAGTGCGAAATCGACGGCTCAATCCTCATCGTCTCAAAACGCGACCTGATCGCCTCCCTTCAGACCCAGTATTTCTCGCGCCTCATCCGGTGTCGCTATCTGAAGACCCAATCCTTCGATGATGCCGCGCACTTTCCTGACCTGAACCGCATTCGATGTCGCCAGTTCGCCGCGACCAGCCCACAAGCTGTCTTCCAGACCGACGCGGACGTTGCCGCCCAGTGCAGCGGACTGCGCCGCGATGCGGAACTGGTTGGCCCCGGCACCCAAAACAGACCAGCGGAAATCCTCGCCGAAAAGCCGGTCAGCCGTGCGCTTCATGTGCATCACGTCTTCGGGATGCGATCCGATCCCGCCCAGAAGGCCAAATACGGACTGCACGAAGAACGGCGCCTTGACCAAACCACGATCGGCAAAATGCGCGAGGTTGTAGAGATGCGAGGTATCATAGCACTCGAACTCGAAACGCGTTCCGTTCCCGTAGCATGTTTCGAGAACGTACTCGATATCCTTGAACGAATTGCGGAAGACGAGATCCCTGGACCCTTCCAGATGCTCGCGTTCCCAGTCGTGTTTGAATTCCTTGAACCTGTTCAACATCGGATAAAGCCCGAAATTCATCGACCCCATGTTTAGCGACGCCAGTTCCGGCTGGTATTTGGCGGCCGGAGCCGCGCGTTCCTCTACGGTCATATAGGGGCTACCGCCGGTGGTGATATTCACGACCGCATTCGTGTTTTGCTTGATACGCGGCAGGAAGTTGGCAAACCCTTCGGGGGTCTGATCCGGCCTGCCATCCTGAGGGTTCCGGGCGTGCAGGTGCAGAATGGCGGCACCCGCTTCGGCTGCTTCCAGCGAGTCCGCGATGATTTCCTCTGGCGTGACCGGCAAGTGCGCCGACATGGAGGGCGTGTGAATGGCGCCGGTGATGGCACAGGTGATGATGACCTTGCCCGCGTGTTCTTTTGCCATACTCATTTTTCGAACTTTCTTCTTGAGATCAGAGGGTTTCGACGTTGCCGTCCACGGCGAGGGATTGACCCGACAGGTTTGCACCCGCATCCGATATCAGGAACGCAACAGTTGCAGCGACATCATCGGCCGACACCATGCGGCGCAAGGAGATATTCTTAAGATATTCCTCCCGCATCGCCTCGAAACTGACGCCCGTCGCCTCGGCGCGATGGCGGATGACACCGTCCATGCGCGGCCCCTCGACAATCCCGGGCAGCACGGCGTTCACACGGATGTTGTCAGGGCCCAGTTCCTTGGCAAGGCTCTGCGTGAGGCCAATCACGCCGAATTTCGCGGCGGAATAAGGGGTGCGGTAGGCATAACCGTGCTTGGCAGCTGCGGATGCCATATTGACGAGCGCACCGCCACCAGCCGCTTTGATCATCGGAATGGCCTGGCGCGCGCAAAGAAACTGACCGGTCAGGCAAATATCGACGCATCGCCGCCAGTCATCTGGTGACAAGTCTTCGAGGTTGCCTGTCGGCCCCGCAATTCCCGCGTTATTCACCAACGCATCGAGACCGCCGAAGCCCTCGCGCACCGTATCAAAGAAAGCTTCGACGGCATCATCGTCCGAGACATCCGCCTTGACCGCGATACAGCTCCCAAGTGCGTCGCTGGCGCGTTGCAGAGCATCCTTGTCAACATCGCAGATTGCGAGTTTGGCCCCCTGTGCATGGAGCATCCGAGCAATGGCAAACCCGATACCCCCGGCCCCAGCCGTAACAACGATTTTCTTACCCTCCAATCCCGGCAACCGAATGTCGGTCGGATCGGATTTGGTCTTGGTCATTTGATCGCTCATTTCATTCTCCTTTAGTTGCCGAACACGGCGTCCGGAACCCAAAGCACGAGGTCGGGCCAGATGATCAGCAGTGCCAAACCCAAAAGCTGCAATCCGACAAACGGCACAATACCCCTGTAGATTGTACGGATGGTGATCTCAGGCGGGGCCACCCCTTTGATATAGAATAGCGAATATCCAAACGGTGGCGTGAGAAAACTGGTCTGCAGATTGACTGCGACAAGCATTGCAAACCACAAAAGTTGCTGTTCGCTCGAAATCCCCAAGCCAAAGTCCAGAGCCGCGACGATCGGCGCAAATAGCGGCAGCACGATAAAGCTGATTTCGACCCATTCCAGGAAGAAACCCATGATAAAGATGAGAAGCAGCAAGATGCCCAACGTACCATAGGCGCCGAGATCGAAGAACAGGATCGCATTTTCGATCATCTTGTCGCCCTTCAGACCCTTGAAGACCATTCCGAAGATTGTGGCCCCGACGAGCACGCCGAGGATCATGGCCGAAGTATTGCCCGTTTCACGCACACAGGTTGAGAGAGTGTTATAGGTCAACTTGCGGTTCATGGCCGCCAGGACCATTGCGCAGATTGCACCAAGCCCGGCCGCTTCGGTTGGTGTCGCGGTTCCGGTTGCAATCGAGCCAAGTACCGTCAGGATGAGTGCGAGGGGCGCAAACAAATCCCGCAAGAGAGCCATGGCAAGCGATCCCTCCGCCCGAGTGGCGGTCGATACAGGTGTATAATTCGGTTTGCTCAGCGCGATGAAAATGATGTAAGCGATGTAAAGACCACCCAGCAGCAAACCGGGGACAATCGCTCCCAGAAAGAGCTCTCCCACGGAAATCTGGAGAATGTCGCCCACGAGCACGAGCATGATGGATGGCGGAATCAGAATGCCGAGGGTACCTGAGGCCGCAATCGTGCCAACAGCCAATTCGGGTTTGTAGTTTTCCCGCAGCATGATCGGCAGGGCGAGCGTGCTCAGCATGACGACAGAGGCGCCCACGATGCCGGTGCTCGCGGCCATGATGATGCCGAGAAGCGCCACGGAAATAGCCAGACCGCCGCGCCGTTTCCCAAGCGCTCGCTCGAGCGAATAGAGCAGGTTCTGCGCAAGCCCCGATTTGTCGAGCATGGCTCCCATGAAGACGAATAGCGGCACCGCAAGCAGCAACCAGTTCTCGATGACACCGGCATAAATCCGGGAAACGCCAATTTTTAGGAAAGCGAGCGGCAAGCCCCCGAAAAAAGCAAAGAGAATGCCGACGCCACCCAGTACGAAAGCTACCGGATAGCCGCTGAATATGCCGATGAGGAGGCATATGACCATCGAAAGGGGAACAATATGCTCAATCATTGTCTTTCGCCTGTTCGGTTTTAAAGAGTGCCCGCAGTCTCACGATGGTCAGGCCGATACCCGCAGCGAGCATGAAAGCGAAGCCGATTGGGATAAATGCCTTCAGCACGAACCGATCGTACATTCCGTCGTAGTTGGACCCTTCCCCCATGGTGAAAGACCGCAATGTGAAATCATAACCGTGCAGGATGACGATGACGCAAAGCGGTATGAGGAAAATGAGGTGTCCAATGAGATCGACGATGTTTTTTTGCCTCTCGCTCATGTTCTGGCGCAGAAAATCCACCCGCACATGCGCGTCGCTTATGATCGCCCCCGCCATTGTCAGCATCAGCATGATCCCGAAGAGGTGCCATTGCAGATCGCCCAGACTTGAAAGCGTGAGTTTCGATCCGAAGAGAAAGACATCGCCCTCCCAGCGAAAGATCGTGCCGACCTTTGCGGCCGAAAGCAAAACACTGATCAGGACGAGGATAAGGATTGGAACGATGAGCCAAGCCGCGGCCTGGCCTATCCATACGATCCCGCGAAGAATCGTATGGACAGGGCCGTTGCCACGATCTGGACCACTTGATTGCGTGTCCATATCGTGTGCCAAGGTCGCTTACTCGGCCGGGAGGGTTTGCAGCGAAGTCCAGCGACCCGAAGATGCCACGAAGTCCTTCATCGAGCGGTAGGCTTCGCCGTAAAGCGGATCTTTCTCTGCTTCGGCATCCAACACGCGCTCGGTTGCCACCCGCAGTTCTGCCAGAACGTCATCCGGGAAGGTCTTGACGATTGTGCCACCGGCTTCGAATTCCTCGATTTGCGGTGTCTGTGCTGCTGGAGCATATTGCAGCGTCCAGGCAAGGCTGACCTGACAGGCGGCTTCATACATGGCCTGTTCCTGTTCGCTCATACCTTTCCAAACATCCATGTTGATCATCAGGATGTCGGCACTGCCCGGCTGGTGCCAGCCCGGATAGTAGTAGTACTTGGCGATCTGATTGAAGCCCAGATCCTTGTCGATGATCGGCAGAGAGAACTCGGTTGCGTCGATCCGGCCACGCTCCAGCGCCAGATAAATCTCGCTTGCGGGCAGGTATTGCGCCGACGCGCCGAATTCATTGAGCACGCGCGCGCCGACACCCGCCATACGCATTTTCAAACCGTTGAAGTCCTCGATGGACGTGATTTCCTTGTTGAACCAGCCGCCGGGCTCAGGGTTGGTGACGTGGCAGGCCATAACCTTGATGTTCAAGGGATCGAATCCGCGCTGGACGATTTCCAGACCACCACCGACGTGCAGCCATGCGGCAAGGGCTTCAGGCCCCGCGCCAAAAGGTGTCGCGCCGATCTGGGCGACGGGAACCTGTCCGCCCCATTGACCCAGAAAGCTCCATCCGGCCGGAATGGCACCGGAACTCACGTTTTCGAGAATCTCCCCAGCCGGAACCAACTCGCCCGATCCGTAGAGAGTAAATCCGAGATCTCCACCGCTCATGGCTCTGAGCGTCTTGTCCATGAGTTTTGCGCTATCGGCCAGGAATGTCAGGTCCTTCGGGATGTTCATGTGCACATCCAGCATGTCCGCCTTCGCGGCGGATACGCCACACGCCATTGAACCTGCGACCAGAGCCGCGGCGATTTTCGAGTATTTCATATTTTCCTCCCAATTGGGCCGACTGGCACAAACACCCTCCGAGTTTGGTCCGCGGCATTAGATAAATTTGTGATAATTGATTATTGATCAAAAATCAAATTAAACATTTTGCGAAGATATTCTTTATGAGGTTCAATAGCTTGTGATGGAATGGAAGGAGGTGTGCGGTCTCTAGCCGCGTCCGAAACCAGGTATCAAGCCGACTCGGGAGCGAAAAGCGTTCGGACAAGCACGTCGTAGGCATCGGATAGGTCACCAATCAGGGCCTCAGATGCGCCTTTTTCATCCCCCTTGCGGACGCATTCTACGATTTTGCGGTGATGGTTATTCGAAACCTTGTACTGGTCCTCTAGTTCCAACTGGTAAAGATGGGGGCTGACGCGCAGCCAGAGGGTATCGATCACTTCCGTCAGAATGGGAGAATGTGATTGCTGATACAGACGGAAGTGGAATTCGTAGTTGGTCTTGATGTAACTGCGGACATCGCCGGACTGCTCGGTTCTTTCGAGACGCTCCATCAAATCATCAAGGTCCGCGAGACACGCATCATCGCGGTTCTTCACTGCCCATCTTACAGCCAGCGCTTCGATCTCAAGGCGCACGTTGCGCAAATCGGTTAATTCTTCATAGTCGAGGACCGGCACGCCCACCGACCGGCCCGAAACATTTGACATCACGCCGATAGCCATGAGCCGCGTCAGCGCTTCGCGCACTGGCATGGCGCTTACTCCAAAGGCCTTGGCAACCCGCGCAACCGGCACCGGCTGGCCGGGCGTAAACTCACCCTCACGCAACAATGTGCACAGCCGATCATAGACCTGATCGTGCAATTTATCTTTATGGATCGGCTGTTGGTTTTCAAACATACGCAGTCTCTTTGCACATAAGCCCGGTGGAAATCCATAGCTAGACACGCAAGATTGAAAGGTATTCCACTTCGCCGGTTTGATCGCTGTGCCTTCAAGTTGCCCCTGAACACCGCAAAACCGTTGGTTGCAAACCCTGTCGTCCGAGACCTTCGCGAATTTGCATTACTTCTTTCGGTCATCTGGTTAAGTATCTTGTTCAGCGTCCAGAGGGAGACAACGATAATGTCCAAGGAAGATCATGCCAGGCAATCCTCTCGGGTCGAAGGCATGCGAGACATGCAGCCGCAAGCGCGGCGGCAAGCTGTGGCGCTCGCTGCCGGTCTCGACCAGACGGCCATATGTGCATTGTCCGACGTTCCGGCCCTTGGGCTACATCTCGCGAACGGTATGATTGAGAATGTGATCGGCACGTTCGAGTTGCCGCTTGGCGTTGCAACGAACTTCACGGTTAACGGTTGCGACTATCTGATACCGATGGCAGTCGAAGAACCATCTGTCGTCGCAGCGGCCTCCTACATGGCCAAAATCGCGCGCGAAGGAGGCGGTTTCCGAACAAGTTCGACCGCGCCGATCATGCGGGCGCAGATCCAGATCCTGGGCCTTGGCGATCCGTTTGGTGCACGCGCACTGCTACTGGCCCATCGCGACGAACTCGTTGATAGAGCGAACTGCAAGGACACCGTCCTCATTGGCCTCGGCGGCGGCTGCAAGGACATCGAAGTAGAGGTCTTTTCGGATAGTCCAATCGGTTCGATGGTCATCTTGCATCTTCTGGTAGATGTGCGCGACGCAATGGGGGCGAACACGGTCAATACCATGGCCGAGTCCGTGGCGCCTTATGTGGAGGAAATCACCAAAGGAAAGGTGCGGTTGCGCATTCTTTCCAATCTGGCCGACAAGCGGATCGTAACGGCCAGCGTTCGCGTTCCCGCAGGTGCCTTGACCTCGGAGGCCTATGAGGGCGCGGAGGTAGCGCAGGGCATTGTCGAGGCTTGTGCGCTGGCGCTGATCGATCCCTATCGCGCGGCAACTCACAACAAGGGCATCATGAACGGGATTGACCCGGTCGTCCTGGCCACGGGGAACGATTGGCGCGCCGTTGAGGCCGGAGCCCACGCCTATGCGGCCCGTTCCGGGCGCTACACATCATTGACTACTTGGGAGATCGCCAAGGATGGAGCGCTCGTCGGAACATTGGAAATGCCGATGGCACTCGGTATCGTCGGCGGGGCCACGCGCACTCATCCGGCCGCACAGGCCGCACTAAAGCTGATGGGCGTGTCCTCCGCCCAAGAACTTGCCGAGGTGACAGCGGCGGTCGGTCTGGCGCAGAATATGGCCGCACTGCGGGCCCTTGCCACCGAAGGCATTCAACGGGGGCACATGGCATTACATGCACGAAATATCGCGATTACGGCTGGTGCCACCGGCAGCGAGATCGACCGTATCGCAAAAGCTGTCATCGCGGACGGAGACGTGAGTGTCGCCCGCGCGAAAAAACTCCTTGAGGCGCAGAAGGCCGATTGAAAGTCAGCCGGATTTGCCATGCTCCTTCGGTAAGCGTGGGCCAACGCACCAGCGACCATACCCGGCGTGGCAGTCGGTGGGGCCGTTTGAGGAATGTCAAAAAGCCTAAAGCTTCGCCCTGGGATTTCTAGATACTCAAAGTCTTGAAGAATACTTGAATGCGGACCGTCACCTCCCTCCGTTGTTCTGGAACCAGCCCTTTTCCCAAAAGAAACCACCGCAAATGTATCACTGGATGTGCCAGAGCACTGCGCAGCAAACCCCTCGCACAATTGCAGATTTCGAAATTTTCCACCGGCGAAAATGCATTTGCCAAGTGACCTTTTAACCCACAAAGCAGAGCCGGTCTCGGGGCAGGCTAAAATCTGATCGAGCCGAAATCGCTGCAGGAAGCGCTCCTCTCTCCCGGAGTGATGGCTTGGGAACCTCTAGCCCCTCCCCGCCCCTTTCAGAAAATGACACGGGCGGACCACTACTATTTTTACAAAGTCCTCAAGTTTATTGCTCTTCCTCGACGTCGCCGAGAAGAGATTGGTTTTTCTTTTATCCCTGCATCACATCGCTAGCCATGCTTTATGCCACTGTCTTTTTGACCAATGTGACGAACCATATCAAGCGGCGTGTGACGTACCCTTGGCAATCTCCAGACCTCGCAAGACAAAGCGTTCGGAGAGAGGGCCCAGAGTATCTGCGTTCGCGTCGGCAGCACTTCCGTCGCGCGCCCGGTCTGCAATCCCGACAAAGATCACTGAAAACCTGAAGAGCGCGAATGCCTTGTGAAACGGAAGCAGCGGGGACGCATCTTTGCTTGCGTTCATGTAACGAGCTACAAATTCACGCTCCGACGGCAGCATCATGGCGTCAAGATCGACCCCGAGAAGACCGCCATATTCATCGGGCGCCGTGTGCCAGGGCATGCAACAG
>JBFFFS010000019.1:0-20559 GCA_041557855.1 Roseobacter sp.
ATCTCAACGGCGGTCCTCCTGCGGTTGTGTCCCCTGCGTTGCAGCCTAGAAGAAACCCGCCATCCGCACAATCATTCCAATATGTTGAACAGCAAAGGGACGACATGAAAAAAGCGCCCCGCAGGTGCTGCGGGGCGCTTTGTGTCGCCGACATCTCGTCGGGCGGCGTCAGTCGATCATCGGCAGAAGCTTGTCGAGGCTCGCCTTGGCATCGCCGTAGAACATCCGCGTGTTGTCCTTGAAGAACAGCGGGTTCTCGATACCCGAATAGCCGGTGCCCTGCCCGCGCTTGGAGACGAACACCTGCTTGGCTTTCCAGCACTCAAGAACCGGCATGCCGGCGATGGGCGAGTTCGGGTCGTCCTGCGCCGCTGGGTTTACGATGTCGTTGGAGCCAATCACGATGGCCACATCCGTGTCAGGGAAGTCATCGTTGATCTCGTCCATCTCCATGACGATGTCATAGGGCACCTTGGCTTCGGCCAGCAGCACGTTCATGTGCCCCGGCAGACGTCCCGCCACGGGGTGGATCGCGAAACGCACGTTCTTGCCATTGGCCCGCAGCTTCTTCACCAGTTCGCTCACCGCGTTCTGCGCCTGTGCGACGGCCATGCCGTAGCCCGGGATGATGATGACACTGTCAGCTTCGTTCAGCGCCGTTGCAACGCCATCCGCCTCGATCGCGATCTGTTCGCCCTCGACGGCCATCTGCTCACCTGCCGGGCCGCCGAAGCCACCCAGAATGACCGAGATGAACGAGCGGTTCATCGCCTTGCACATGATGTAGCTCAGGATCGCACCCGAAGAGCCCACCAGCGCGCCCACGACGATCAGCAGATCGTTCCCGAGCGAGAAGCCGATGGCCGCCGCAGCCCAGCCGGAGTAGGAGTTGAGCATGGAGACCACCACCGGCATGTCGGCGCCGCCGATGCCCATGATGAGGTGATAACCGATGAACAGCGCCAGCAGGGTCAGCAGAACCAGAGTCCAGCTTCCTGCACCGCTGAAGTACATGATCGCAAAGAGCAGCGACAAACCGGCCGCTGCCGCGTTCAGGATATGGCCGCCGGGCAGCTTCTTGGCAGAGCTGTTCACCTTGCCCGCCAGCTTGCCATAGGCGATGACCGAGCCTGTGAAGGTCACCGCACCAATCCAGATACCGAGCACCAGTTCGACCTGCAGGATGCTGATCTCGACCGATGTTTTCTTGGCGATCAGCTGCCCGAAGGAAGACAGATCTTCATAGATCTCCTTGGGCAAGCCGACGGCAGTGTAGCCATCTTCGGCCACGGCACCGAGCGTCAGGCCGTTGTCCGCGAAAGTCTGGCCCAGACTGGAGATCATGATATCGGCATTGAAGCCGACGAAAACCGCCGCCAGACCGACGAGGCTGTGCATGATCGCCACCAGTTCTGGCATCTGCGTCATCTGCACCTTGGTGGCCAATTGGTATCCAACAGCCGCGCCCAGCGCGATCAGTACGATAGAGACAAAGCCCAGCCCCTGCCCGGGGCCGATCAGCGTCGCCAGTACTGCGATCGCCATACCGACAATGCCGTACCATACCGCGCGTTTCGCGCTTTCCTGCCCGGACAGACCGCCAAGGCTGAGAATGAAGAGAACCGCCGCGACCGCATAGGCCGCAATCGTAAATCCGAATTCCATTGTCCCGCCCCCTTAAGATTTCTGGAACATGGCGAGCATGCGCCGTGTCACGAGGAAGCCACCGAAAATATTGATCGAGGCCATGAACACAGCGAGCGCCGCAAGCAGGGTAATCAGCAGCGAACTCGATCCGATCTGGATCAAAGCGCCCAGAATGATGATCGAGGAAATCGCATTGGTTACCGCCATCAGCGGCGTGTGCAGGCTGTGCGCAACGCCCCAGATCACCTGGAAGCCGATGAAGACCGCCAGAACGAAGACGATGAAATGCTGCATGAAGCTTGCGGGCGCCACGAGGCCTACCGCAAGCAGCAGCACGCCGCCAAGCGCGAGCAGGCTGACCTGGTTGCGCGTCTGTTTCTTGAAGGCTTCGACCTCGGCGGCCCGTTTTTCCTCGGGCGTCAGTTCCTTGGCTTTTTCCTTTTTCGGGGCCGCGGCGATCGCGGCCACTTTCGGCGGTGGCGGAGGGAACGTCACTTCGCCGGCATGGGCGATGGTCGCCCCCCGGATCACGTCGTCTTCCATGTTGTGGTTGATGACACCGTCCTTTTCGGGTGTCAGGTCGGTCATCAGGTGACGAATGTTCGTGGCGTAAAGGCTCGACGACTGGGTCGCCATCCGGCTGGGGAAATCCGTGTAGCCAATAATGGTTACGCCATTCTCGGTGACGATTTTTTCGTCTTTCACCGTCAGCTTGCAGTTGCCGCCCTTTTCCGCCGCCAGATCGACGATCACCGATCCCGGTTTCATCGATGCGACCATGTCCTCGGTCCAAAGCTCAGGCGCTTCGCGGTTGGGGATCAGCGCGGTGGTGATCACGATATCCACTTCGGGGGCCAGTTCGCGGAACTTGGCCAGTTGCGCTTCGCGGAATTCCGGCGAAGAGACGGAGGCATAGCCGCCCGTGCTGGCGCCGTCCTGCTGCTCTTCCTCGAAGTCCAGATAGACGAATTCCGCGCCCATGGATTCGACCTGTTCCGCCACTTCGGGGCGCACGTCGAAGGCATAGGTGATTGCCCCGAGCGATGTCGAGGTGCCGATAGCCGCCAGACCCGCGACGCCGGCTCCGACCACCAGCACTTTCGCCGGCGGCACTTTGCCCGCCGCGGTGATCTGACCGGTGAATAATCGCCCGAAGTTATTGCCGGCCTCGATGACGGCACGGTAACCGGCTATATTGGCCATTGAGCTCAGCGCGTCCATCTTCTGCGCGCGGCTGATCCGTGGGATCATCTCCATGGCGATGACGGTGGTACCCTTCTTGGCTGCCTGCGCCATCTTTTCTTCATCCGCCACAGGGCTGAAGAAGGAAATCAGCGTCTGACCTTCGCGGAGGCGCTTCATTTCCGTGTCATCGGGCACGCGTACCTTCGCAACAACATCGGCGGCCTTGTAGAGGGCCGCTGCCGTTTTCACGACTTCAACGCCGGCTTCCTTATAGGCTTCATCCGTGAAACCGGCCTTTTCGCCGGCGCCCGATTCAATGACGCATTCATGCCCGAGCTTCTGAAGCATCGCCGCGCTGTCGGGCGTCATGGCCACGCGCGCTTCGCCTTCATAAACCTCTTTTGGTGTCCCGATCTTCAATTGGAGCTCCCCCGCTATTTCGTTTTAGAGCAAACTGGTTCAAATCAGTGCGTTGTCACTATCCGCTCCAAACGCAAGGTACAAGCCGCGCACAAAGTGTGAACGCTCACATATGCCTAAATTTCAGACCCACCTGCGCGTTTTTTGTGCATATCGAGCAAAATCCGCGCGATAAAGGAGGCGCAACCGATTTTCCTCGGGAATAATGAAGCGAATTTCGAGCACGCGGAACAGGATCGGAACAAGTACCAGCGACAAAACCGCGTCCCAATAGAGAATGAGACCGGCCAGAATCATGACATCGGCAAGGTAGATCGGGTTGCGCGTGCGGCTGAAAATGCCCGACTGGATCAGATGTGTCGGATCCCTGTGCGGTACGATCGTCGTGCGGTGCCGCCGGAACTCCATAGCGGCCAACCCGACAAGCACCGCCCCCGCGCCAACCAACAATCCCGCAATCAGCATGGTCACAGGATGCGCGAGGCTGAGGCCAGCACTCAGATACCGCGCCTGACACCACGCCAGCGCGGCGAAGCCCGCCAGCCAGACGGGCGGCAGGTCGAGCCATTTCACGAGGCGCGCCCGTCAGGGGCCCACCGCAGTCGGGCGCGGATTGTGGCAAGGCAAGGTCGTTGACCCATGGTGTATGCCTCCGTTCTCTGGCGGGCGCTCAGGCAAGCAAGCTGTCCGCGCGCCCCGGCCATCGGCAATCTCGCACAGGGCCGCGCGCGGCTCAATGGCCTGCTTGGCGCCCGGCATGGTGCGGTCTAAGCTGGCGGGAAATACAGGGAGAGGGACGCGAGATGACACTTGACGGCAAACACGCACTGGTCACGGGTGGCGGCACGGGGATCGGGCTTGCGATCGCGCGGGCTCTGGCGGCAGAGGGGGCGCAGGTCACCATCACCGGGCGCAGGCAGTCCGTGCTCGATGCAGTGGCGGCGCAATCGCCTGGTCTGCACGGGGCCGTGATGGACGTGCGCGACGAAGCGGAGGTTACCGCGCGCATCGCCGAGGCCGTGGCCGCGCGCGGGCCGGTGCAGATTTGCGTGGCCAATGCCGGGATCGCAGAAGGCCGCGCCCTGCACAAGACAGACATGGATTTCTGGCGCAACATGATGGCCACCAATCTGGATGGCGCTTTCCTGACCATCCGCGAGGCACTCTCTTCGATGCGCAAAACCGATTATGGCCGTGTCATCGCCGTCTCCAGCATTGCCGGGCTGCGCGGGCTGCAGGGCGCGTCCTGCTACACCGCCTCCAAACACGGCCTGATCGGGCTGATCCGCGCGCTGAGCGAAGACTACCTCGGCAAGCCCATCACCTTCAACGCGCTCTGCCCGGCCTACGTGGACACGGAGATCGTCACCCGCAACACCTCCTCGATCTCGCAGCGCGCCGGCATCAGCACCGAGGCCGCGCGCAACATGATGGTCAGCGCCAACCGCCACAACCGGCTGATCGCACCCGAGGAAGTGGCGGCCGCCGCGATGTGGCTGGTGTCAGATCAGGCCGGCAGCGTAAACGGCCAGTCCATCGAGATCGCCGGCGGCATGATGTAGCCAGGCAGGATGTTTACCCGCGCTTAACCATGCCTGCCCTAGCCTTGCGGGATAGCGAACTACACGAGACTGAAAAGCAAGGGCGGGACCTATTTCTTCAGCGTCCGGCTCGCCGACCGGCAGAGCGACGCGCTGGTGCGCCACATCGGCGTGCTGCGCAAGGCTTTCCGCGAAACGCAGCGGCAATATCCCTTCCGCACCGATGCGATCGTCGTATTGCCGGCGGCGGTCCATACGATCTGGGCCCTGCCCCATGACGACGACGATTTCAGCTACCGGTGGAGCCTCATCAAAACCCGGTTTTCGCGCGTTTTGCCGGTTGCGCCTGCCCGGACCGGCGCGCAGATCAGGCGCGGAGAAAAGGGCATCTGGCAGCGCCGCTTCTGGGAGCATCTGATCCGCTCGCGGGAGGACTTCGCGTTGCATGAAAAGATGATCCACATGGCGCCGGTCGAGGCCGGGCTGGTCGGGGCCGCGGACCGCTGGGTGTGGAGTTCCATTCACCGCAACGCCCGCCTGTCGCCTCCCGGCGGTGCCTCCGGTGATCTTTGGAAGGCGGCTGGTGCAGACAAGCTGCACCCTACAGCGAAAACAGGATGAAGCGCCCAGGGCCCGTGTGTAAGGTGCAGCTTGCCTGCACCTGTCCCTTTCGGATCAGGCGACCTGCGCCGGCTGGCTCTTGCGGCCTCGCAACCAGGCGCGCACGGCATCACCGAACGCCGAAAACAGCGTGCGGGAGACCGGATCTTCGGCCGCCCGGTACTCGGGATGCCATTGCACCGACAGCGTGAAGCCCGGTGCATCCTTGATATAGATCGCCTCGGGCGTGCCATCGGGCGCATGCCCGTCGATCACCACCCGCTGCCCGACCCGTTTGATCCCCTGCCCGTGCAGCGTGTTGGTCATCACCTCCTGCGCGCCCATCAGCCGGTGAAAGACCCCCCGTTCGGTGAAACGTACGCTGTGGCGCAGCTCGAATTTTTCATCCAGCGTCCCATCGGGTGGCATGCGGTGGTTCATGCGCCCGGGCAAATCCCTGATCTCCGGGTAAAGCGAGCCGCCCATCGCCACATTCACTTCCTGAAAGCCCCGGCACACCCCCAAGAAAGGCTGGCCCCGTTCAACGCAGGCCCGGATCAGCGGCAGCGACACGGCATCCCGGTTGCGGTCGAATGCGCCATGGGCCGGCGTCTCCTCTTCGCCGTATTCTCCCGTATGCACGTTTGGCCGTCCGCCAGTGAAAAGAAACCCGTCGCAGGCCTCCAGAAGCTCCTCGACCGTGACAAGTGCCGGATCGGAGGGAACCAGCAGCGGCAGGCATCCCGCCACCTCGGCCACGGCAGTGGAATTCATCAGCCCACCGGCATGCACGGGGTATTCATCATTCAACAGGTTGTAGTTGGAAATGATCCCAACGACCGGACGTGACATATCACTCTCTTCTGCTCTTACCTGCCATAATATAGCGCTCTCCGCCGGTGGCGAACAGAGGCCGCGCTCCTGAAGGGGCGCAGCCTATGGCTCAAAAAGCACGGGACTGCTCAAAAAGGTGGCACTCCCGCCCGGCTCCGCTCAGCCGTCGCCGACGAAACCCGCCGCCTCGATGCCAGCCAGCCCGGCGATGAGATCGTTGTCGGAGGTGTCTCCACTGACGCCAACCGCACCGATCACGGCGCCTTTCTTGTCCCGCACCAGAATGCCGCCGGGCACCGGCACGACCTGACCACCGAAAAGCCCGTTGAGCGCATCGACGAAATAGGCCTGCGCCTCGGCGCGGTCTTTCATGGCAGTGCCGGTCATGCCCATCATCACAGCACCGTAGGCCTTGCCATGAGCCACCGCGAAGCGACCAGGCGAAGCGCCGTCCTCGCGCTCGAAGGCTTTGACGTGGCCGCCCGCGTCCAGCACCACGACGGCCAGCGGCTTGAGATCGATATCCCGACCCTTTTCCAGCGACTTGCGGACGATTGTCCGTGCTTTTCTCAGAGTAATTTCCATCGTGCTCCCTTTCTGGGCGGCATCACAACACAGTCCGGACGACCTGTCACGCGGAAGCCTTCAACTCCAGCCGCCGCGCATGCAGGACCGGTTCGGTATAGCCCGATGGCTGTACACGGCCCTTGAACACCAGATCGCAGGCGGCCTGAAAGGCGATCCCGTCAAAGTCGGGGGCCATCGGCTTGTAGAGCGGATCGTTCGCGTTCTGACCATCGACCACTTCGGCCATCTTGCGCATCGCCGCCATCACCTGCTGGGCGTCCACCACGTCGTGGTGCAGCCAGTTGGCGATGTGTTGCGCGGAAATCCGGCAGGTGGCGCGGTCTTCCATCAGACCGACGTTGTTGAGGTCCGGAACCTTGGAGCAGCCCACGCCCTGATCGATCCAGCGCACCACGTAGCCCAGGATACCCTGTGCGTTGTTTTCCACCTCGCGCAGCTTTTGCGCTTCGGTCCATTTCTGGTATTCGGCGAGCGGAATGTTCAGCACCGTATCCACATAGGCGCGACGGCCGCCGGCCTTCAGCTTCTTCTGCACGGCAAAGACATCCACCGCATGATAGTGCAGCGCATGCAGCGTCGCCGCCGTCGGGCTCGGCACCCAGGCGCAGTTCGCACCCGCCTTGGGATGCTCGATCTTCTGCTCCAGCATCGCCGCCATCATGTCCGGCATCGCCCACATGCCCTTGCCGATCTGCGCCTTGCCGCTCAGACCGCATTCAAGGCCGATGTCCACGTTCTGGTTTTCATAGGCGGTGATCCAGGTCTTGCGCTTGATGAAGTCCTTGCGGCTGAAGGGGCCTGCTTCCATCGAGGTGTGAATTTCGTCGCCCGTACGGTCGAGGAAGCCTGTATTGATGAAGGCCACCCGCGACTTCGCGGCGCGGATGCACTCCTTGAGGTTGACCGACGTGCGCCGTTCCTCGTCCATAATGCCCAGCTTGACTGTATATTGCGGCAGACCGAGGATTTCCTCGACGCGCGCAAAGGTGCGGTCGGCAAAAGCGACCTCGTCGGGACCATGCATTTTCGGCTTCACCACATAGACCGACCCGGTGACGGAATTACCGCCCTCGCGTTTGAGGTCGTGCATCGCGATCAGCGTCGTCACCACCGCGTCCATCAGCCCTTCGTAGATTTCGTTGCCGTCGCCGTCGAGGATGGCCGGGTTGGTCATCAGGTGACCGACGTTACGCACCAGCATCAGCGCGCGGCCCTTCAGCGTCACCTCCGACTCGTCAGGGCCGATCAGCACCCGGTCGGGGCTCAGACGGCGCGTAATGGTTTCTCCTCCTTTATCGAACGTGTCCTCGAGATCGCCTTTCATCAGTCCAAGCCAGTTGGAATAGGCCACGACCTTGTCTTCGGCATCGACACAGGCCACCGAATCCTCGCAGTCCATGATCGCGGACATCGCGCTTTCCATCTGCACATCGGCGAGCCCCGCCTGGTCGCGGCTGCCAATCCGGTGGGTGCGGTCGAAGATCAGTTCCACATGCAACCCGTTGTTGCACAGCATCACCGAGGACGGCGCGCGCGGATGACCGGTGTAGCCGACGAATTTCTCCGGCTGCAGAAGCGGCTTGTCATCGACCAGCAGAGCGCCGCCATGCACATGGTACTGCGACGCATCCGCGTGGCTGGTGTCCTGCAGCGGAAACGCCTGGTCGAGGAACACCCGCGCCCGCGCCACGACGCGCGCGCCACGCCCTTTGTCATACGGCCCTTTCGGCGGCGCGCTTCCCATCGCGTCGGTGCCATAGAAGCCGTCGTAAAGACTGCCCCAACGCGCATTGGCCGCGTTGAGCGCATACCGTGCATTGGTGATCGGCACCACAAGCTGAGGGCCTGCAACCGTGGCGATCTCCGGGTCCACGTTGGCCGTGTCGATCTCGAAGTCGCCGCCTTCATCCAGCAGGTAACCGATCTCGGACAGGAAGGCCTTGTATTCTTCATGATTGTGGGATTGCCCGCGACGGGCCACATGCCAGGCATCGATTTTCGCCTGCAGATCCTCGCGGGTTTGCAAAAGCGCACGGTTTTCCGCCGTGAAGTCCTTGACCAGCCCCGAGAAACCCTCCCAGAAGGCATCGGCGCTGACCCCGGTGCCCGGCAGCGCCTCATCCTCGATGAACCGCACCAGGATGTCGGCAACCTGAAGATCGTTTTTTTGTTGGAATGTGGGCATCTGGCGCGCTCCTCGACTTTGGTATCCCATGGTATTCAATGTTGCGCGCAGATGTAGGGCGTTTGACGCCGGGAGGCAACTGCCTGCCCGCGCCCCTCAGTTTTCTTTATGATCGGGCAGACCGGAAGGCCGCGACGTACGGCACCGCTTCGAGCAATACCGCACGTCCGGCCAGTTCTTTTCCCACTTCTTGCGCCAGGTGAAAGGCCGCCCGCAGGTGGCGCAAATCTTCGTGGGCAAATCAGCCTTACGCCGCATTCACGTCAGCCATCGCCTGCGGCAAACCGGCAGCGGGCATGGCCGCCGTCACCTGCGGCCCGTTGATATCGATGACCAGTGCTATGGCGAGGCCGATTGCGACCCCCAGCAGCAGAGCCGCGAAAATTCCAAGGATCGACGGCCAGTGCCGTGTGGCCTGCTTCTCGATATTTGTGTCAGGTGCGGACATGATAACTCCATAACTCCTTACGTGTTGATGGCCCTGACCTCACTTGCAGGCCGGGCGTCATCATTCTAACGTTCGTCCCAAGTGATAGTTCCATCAAAAAGAAGCCCCCCTTCATGCGTGACGCCGCCCCCAAAACGATCTACCTCAAAGACTACGCGCCATTCGGTTTCGATGTCGTCTCCGTCGATCTGACATTCGACCTGCACCCAACCAGAACAAGAGTCAGGAGTCGCATCGAATTCGCCCCGAAATCGGGCGTTGAGCGGCGGTTTTTCCTTCATGGCGAACAGCTTGCGCTGATCTCCTGCAGCATTGACGGCACCCCGGTCAACCCCGATGTGACCGACGAGGGGCTGACCTGCGATGTGCCGGACGTGCCCTTCTTGTGGGAAGCGGAGGTCGAGATCGACCCGCAGAACAACACCGCGCTGGAAGGGCTTTACATGTCGAACGGCATGTATTGCACCCAGTGCGAAGCGGAAGGCTTCCGCAAGATCACCTACTATCCCGACCGGCCGGACGTGATGAGCACCTTCACCGTGCGCATCAACGGCCCGCATCCGGTGCTTTTGTCGAATGGCAACCCGGTTTCTCAATCCGAAGGGCACGCCGAATGGCACGACCCCTGGCCGAAACCGTCATATCTCTTTGCGCTGGTCGCGGGCGACCTGGTCGCTCACACCGACAGCTTCACGACCCGCTCCGGCAAGCAGGTTGCGCTCAACATCTACGTCCGCCCCGGCGACGAGGGCAAATGCGCTTTCGGCATGGGAGCGCTCAAGGCCTCGATGACCTGGGACGAAGAAGTCTATGGCCGCGAATACGACCTCGACATCTTCAACATCGTCGCCGTCGACGATTTCAACATGGGCGCGATGGAAAACAAGGGATTGAATATCTTCAATTCCTCGGCGGTGCTGGCCAGCCCCAAAACCTCGACCGACACGAACTTCGAGCGGATCGAGGCGATCATCGCGCATGAGTATTTCCACAACTGGACCGGCAACCGCATCACCTGCCGCGACTGGTTTCAGCTGTGTCTTAAGGAGGGGCTGACCGTCTATCGCGACAGCCAGTTCACCTCCGACATGCGCTCGGCCCCGGTAAAACGCATCACGGACGTTATCGACCTGCGTGCGCGGCAATTCCCCGAGGATCAAGGCCCGCTGGCGCATCCTGTAAGGCCCGAAAGCTTTCAGGAAATCAATAACTTCTACACCGCCACCGTCTATGAAAAAGGGGCTGAGGTCATTGGCATGCTGCGCCGCCTCGTCGGTCCGGAAGCCTATTCAAAAGCCCTCGATCTTTACTTCGAGCGGCACGATGGGCAGGCCTGCACGATCGAAGACTGGCTGCGCGTCTTCGAAGACAGCACCGGCCGCGATCTGACGCAGTTCAAACGCTGGTACAGCCAGGCAGGCACCCCGCGCGTGACGGTAAGGGATGCCTGGTACAACGGCGTCTATATTCTGACCTTCACGCAGGAACTGAAACCATCGGCAGCCACACCGGACCCGCAGCCGCAGGTAATCCCGATCCTGACCGGGCTGCTCGGCCCCGATGGCTCTGAAATCCTGCCCAGCCAGGTTCTGGAACTGACCAAGGCCGAACAATCCTTCACCTTCGAGGGGCTGACCGACCGGCCCGTGCCTTCGGTGCTGCGCGATTTCTCCGCGCCGGTGGTGCTGGAGCGCGATCTGGCCACCGAGCACACCGGCTTTCTGCTCAAGCATGACACCGACCCCGTCAACCGCTGGGAGGCTGGCCGCACGCTGGCACGCGACAGCCTGCTCGCCACGATCACGGATGGCACGGCGGTGGACAGCGCCTATCTCGACGGTATCCGCACCTTGGTCAGCGACACAGCGCTCGATCCCGCCTACCGCGCCCTGATGCTGGGCCTGCCCAGCCAGTCGGACCTTGCCGGCGCGCTGCATGACGCGGGCCACACCCCCGACCCCGATGCGATCTGGGAAGCGCTGGAAGCGATGCGCAACGCACTGGCCGGGCACCTCGCGGATCATCTGGCCCAACTCTACCACGACAATCAGGTGCACGACCCCTACCGCCCCGACGCCGGGCAGTCCGGCAAGCGGGCGCTTGCCAACGCCGTGCTCAGCCTGCTGTGCCGTCTTCAGGGGCCGGCGCTGGCGCAAAAGCAGTTCGAGGCCGCCGACAACATGACCCAACAGCTTTCCGCGCTTGCGGTTCTGCTGCGTGAAGGGGCCGGCGCTGAAGCTCTCGACGCCTTCGAGGCGCAATGGACGCACGACCGTCTTGTGATGGACAAATGGTTCGGTCTGCAGGTCATGCAGTCGCAGCCCGACCAGACCGTTTCCATTGTGAAGAAGCTGACGGAGCACCCTGATTTCAATTGGAAAAACCCAAACAGGTTCCGCTCCGTGATGGGGGCTTTTGCAATGCATCACGCCGGTTTCCATGCAGCCAGCGGCGCAGGCTACAGCCTGCTTGCCGACTGGCTGATCACCCTGGATCCCGTGAATCCGCAGACCACCGCGCGCATGTGCTCCGCCTTCCAGACATGGCGGCGCTACGACAAGGGGCGGCAGGCGCATGCCAAGGCGGCGCTGGAGAGAATACTTGCAACCCCCAACCTGTCGCGCGATACCACCGAGATGCTGACGCGGATCAGAGGAGACTGAAAGATGAAACCTGTCATGCTTATCACCGGCGCATCCGCCGGCATCGGTGCCGCATCGGCCCGGATCGCCGCAGGGCGCGGCTACGATCTCGGGCTCAACTACCGCAGCGATGACGCGGGCGCGCAAAAGGTGGCTGCCGATTGCGAGGCCGCCGGGGCACGCGTGGTCCTCTGCAAGGGCGACGTCTCCGATCCGGCCGCCATCGACGCGATCTACGCCAAGGTGGATGAAGAATTCGGTCGCCTCGACGCGCTGGTCAACAATGCCGGGGTCGTCGATCAGACGGCCAAGGTCGTGGACGTCACCCACGCCCGCCTCAAGCGCATGTTCGAAATCAACGTGATCGGCGCCATTCTCGTCGCCAAGGAAGCAGTCCTGCGCATGCAAGCCGGCGGCAAGGGTGGCGTGATCGTCAATATCTCCTCCGCGGCAGCGCGGCTCGGGTCCGGCAACCAATACGTGGACTACGCCGCCTCCAAGGCCGCAATTGATACGTTTACCAAAGGCTTATCGGACGAGGTTGCAGCAGATAACATCCGCGTCATGGCGATCCGCCCAGGACTCATCGAGACCGAACTGCACGCCAAGGGTGGCGAGCCGGGACGCGCCGACAAACTCGCCCACATGGTGCCGATGAAGCGCAAGGGCTCGGCGGAGGAAGTGGCCCAGGCGATCATCTGGCTCTGCTCGGACGAAGCGAGTTACATTACCGGATCGACGCTGGACGTGACTGGTGGCCGCTGAGCCGGTCCACTATCGTCATTCCGGGCGCAACATGCCCGCTCTCATTACCGTGGTCGCGGTGTGGTTCATACTGATCGCCGCCGTGCTGCTGCTGGACGCAGCCCTCTGGCTGATGGCGCTGATCGGTGCCTTCACCCTGCCCGCAATCTGGGAACTGTTCCGCGACACGCAGGCCGGTCTGGACATGACCGACGCAGGTCTTGCGTGGTTCAGCGGCCGTCGGGCCGGGTCGCTGAACTGGTCCGAGATCGAACGCGTCCGACTGGACACGCGGCTTGACTTCTCGGTCCGTGCCACGGCCATTCTGAGCAGCGGCCGCAAGATCCGCCTGCCGTTCGAATGCACGCCCTATCACAAGCTCCTCGAAGCCGCGTTGAACGCTCGGGGCATCCGCACCGAGCGGCACCACTTCTCGCTGATCGGATAGCTCAGCCGCGCCTCAGGATTCGGTCCCAGAAACCTCTTTTTTTTCGAACTGGCTCAATGCAATACGGTTGCTTCTTCAACCAGGCTGACATGTCACGCCGCTTGGCTTCGCTGCGCAGCGGCCCCCAATCCGCCGCCACCCCGCGCCAGCGCTCGTCGCGGGCGTGGATGACCCCGTCACGCGGCACCGTGACGGCCATGATCCGGATCGCGCAACTGAGGTTGTCGCCGCCATTCTTCAGCGCCTCGCCAGAGCCCGCGCGGCACTCGTAGCCGCGCGCTGTGGCCGGCGAGATTTGCAGCAGGCCGAACCATTTGCCGCCGCCGCCCACCGCCGTGGGCCTGTAGGTACTTTCATGCTTGGCCAGCGCCGACATGAAGCCCACCCAGAAAGCCTCGCGGCCAGCCGTGTCGGCCTCCGGATAGAACGGGCACCACGCGTCGATATCGGCGGGCACCATATTCACCAGCGGCTGCCCGTGCGCGCGCAGGGCTTCGAGCGCCGCCTGGTTCCACAATTTGTGGTTCGGCATATGGCTCCAGCGCATTGTCGGCAGCGCCCCCCGGCGCGCCTCGTTATCCCCGCTCTGCGCCAGAACAGGTGCCGCCAGCGGCACTGCAAGAGCGACGAACAACCCTGCGAAAGTCAAAGATCTTTTCATGCTTTCTTATGGTCCGCTCAGATCACTCAAGGCAAGTCTATATCGCACCCCTAGCGGCGTCGGCGGCAGCTTGCGCACCACGCCCGGACCAAGCCCGGAATTATGTCACTCGGCCCCCGCAGCAACGCGATATCTCCGCGCAGACGCCACGTTTAAGCCCAAAAGAACAGGCAGGATATCGCCAGCAATGAATGGATCCGGTGACTATGTCTCTGTTATCAAAACTCGCTGCAACCAGCCGCGCGGCGGCAGGTCTGGCACCCGGGGAGGAAAAACCCTCGGGCGGCACGGCCTCTGCCAGCGGCTCGGCGACCGCAGCGCTGATGATTGTCTGCCCGGAGCCCACCCGCGAGGACTGTGCCCGTGACAGGCACCGTCTGCGCGGCCAGTTCTTCGCCCGGCAGGACATGTGGGGCACGCTCTCGGAGGAGTTGCGCAACGCGGATGTCTCCCGCGCCGCAACGCCGGCGGCGATGCCGGTGGGAGAGCTTTTGTCCTACGGCGCGCGCTCCGACGTGGTCATGGCCGCCGAGCATGCGCTTTATGACGGCAAACCGGACCGCGACGCGCCGCTGATGGCGGGCATCGAAGCGTTTGAAGAGATGCTCTTCGAGTCGCAAAACGATCCCTATTGCGCGGTCGTCGTGGCCCAGACTCACATGGACCTCGGCTGGGCCTGGCGCGGCACCGGCCAGGCCAAGAAAATGCCCCGCCGCAACCGCGAGGCCTTCGAGGCCCATTTCGACCGCGCCTGCGATATCCTCGAAAGCGTCGCGGAACACTGTGAAGACAGCCCCTTCTTCCTGCGTGCCAGATGCGCGCTCAACGGCGCGGGCCTGTTCCGGAGTGAGCAGATTGCGCGCGACTACGAACGCCTGATCGACCTGAACCCGTACGACCCGGGCCCGATGCGCGCGCTCGGAACCTACCTGTCGCCGCGCTGGTTCGGCAGCCATCAGGACCTCGAGATCGAGGCGCGCCGAACTGCGGGCCGGACACAGGCGCATTGGGGTGCGGGCGGCTACACCTGGGTCATGTTCGACGCGCTGGCCGACGATCCCGTGGCCTGCGCCAACCTCGACACCGCCTTCTTCATCGAAGGGCTGCACGATATTCTGGAACGATTGCCGGACCAGCACACCACCAACCTGCTTGCAGTCTTCTGCGCCCACAGGCCGGGTGCCGGAGACACCGGCGTGGCCGAGGCGGACGCGGCGCGCGCGCGTATCGCCAACTGCGCCGGATGGATCGTGCGCAACCACATGACCGAACTGCATCCGCTGATATGGGCCCATGCGGCCGCAGGATTTGCCAACAACGTCAACGTAACCTCGCCCCGAAGATTCGCCGCCAAGGGCCAACGGGACGCGCTGAATCTCATCGCCCGCCTGTTTCACCGCGAGATCGCTCAGGGGCGCCGCATCATTTTCACCGCAGATGGCCCGGTGGCCGAGAGTTGCTGAAAGACCGCAAGCGAGGACGTAACATGGAACATATCCCCGACGACGCCACGCATTGGGACGGTGGCGACTGGATCGAATACCACCGCACCAGCCTGGGCCTCGACGAACGCCCCGGCACCGCCGCGACACGGGACCCCCTCGCGCGGATGACCGCCATGCATGTCAGCATGCTGCGCGCGGCCAAAAGCTATTACGAGATCACCGGGCATCATCTGCCGATCTACCGCATGATCGCCCACGTGCATGCGGCGATCTTCTATGACCTGCCGCTCGAAGGCCCCGAGCGCTGCTGTGCCGGGACCGGCATCGAAATCCTGCACCTGCCCCCGCATGGCCCCGACAATATCGTGCAGGTTGACCTCTCCCAGCCCTTCCACACGCTGATCGTGGTGCGTATCCTCGACAACTTCACCACCCAGGCGCGGATGATCCCCCGCAACGCGTTGCCCCGCGGCCGCGAGAGCGGGCGTTACGGCCTGAGATGGCAGGCAATGCCGCGCGCGGACTGACACGATACCGCAGGGTCTTGCAGCACCCTGCCCTCTGGCCTAAACCCTCACCGACCGCGCGCGCTTTTTGAGGGAAACGACCATGCTCGACCTGACATATGACACACCCAAGCCCAAGGTGATCGCCGGGGCCAAGCACGACTGGGAACTTGTAATCGGCATGGAAGTGCACGCGCAGGTCACGTCCAATGCCAAGCTCTTCTCGGGCGCTTCCACCAAATTCGGCGCGGAGCCCAACGCCAACGTGTCCTTCGTCGATGCCGCCATGCCCGGCATGCTGCCCGTCATCAACGAATTCTGCGTCGAGCAGGCCGTGCGCACGGGTCTGGGCCTCAAGGCCGAGATCAACCTGATGAGCGCCTTCGACCGCAAGAACTACTTCTACCCCGACCTGCCGCAGGGCTACCAGATCAGCCAGCTTTACCACCCGATCGTGGGCGAAGGCGAAGTGCTGGTCGAAATGCCCGCCAAGGCGGGCGAAAAACCCACCGCGCGGCTGGTCCGGATCGAACGCATCCACCTCGAACAGGACGCAGGCAAATCGATCCACGACATGGACCCGAACATGTCCTTCGTTGATCTCAACCGTACCGGCGTGGCGCTGATGGAGATCGTCTCGCTTCCCGATATCCGCGGCCCCGAGGAGGCCGCGGCCTACCTCGCCAAGCTGCGCCAGATCATGCGCTACCTCGGCACCTGCAACGGCGACATGCAGTCGGGCGCGATGCGCGCCGACGTCAACGTGTCGGTCTGCCGCCCCGGCGATTACGAACGCTACAAGGCCACTCAGGACTTCAGCCACCTCGGCACGCGCTGCGAGATCAAGAACATGAACTCCATGCGCTTCATCCAGCAGGCCATCGAATACGAGGCGCGCCGCCAGATCGCCATCGTCGAGGCGGGCGGCAAGGTCGAGCAGGAAACCCGCCTCTACGATCCCGACAAGGGCGAGACCCGTTCGATGCGCTCGAAGGAAGAGGCGCACGATTATCGCTACTTCCCCGATCCCGACCTGCTGCCGCTGGAAATCGAACAGGCGTGGGTAGACCAGATCGCAGCAAGTCTGCCGGAACTGCCAGACGCCAAGAAGGCGCGCTTCATGGGCGACTTCGGCCTCTCGGACTACGACGCCAGCGTGCTGACCGCCGATCTCGACAGCGCCGGCTATTTCGAGGCGGTGGCTCAGGGACGCGATGGCAAGATGGCCGCGAACTGGGTCATCAACGAGCTTTTCGGACGGCTCAAGAAAGATGACAAGTCGATCACCGAAAGCCCGGTTACACCGGAGCAGCTCGGCCGAATCGTCGACCTCATCGCATCCGACGCCATTTCCGGCAAGATCGCCAAGGACCTCTTCGAAATCGTCTATAGCGAAGGCGGCGACCCCGCGCAGATCGTCGAAGAGCGCGGCATGAAGCAGGTCACCGACACCGGTGCCATCGAGGCCGCCGTTGACGAGATTATCGCCGCCAACCCCGCGCAGGTCGAAAAGGCCAAGGAAAACCCCAAGCTGGCCGGCTGGTTCGTTGGTCAGGTGATGAAAGCCACGGGCGGCAAGGCGAACCCCAAAGCCGTGAACGAACTGGTGGCGAAAAAGCTCGCCGGGTAAAGCCGCGCGTCAGCCGGGCCAGGCGAAATTCTTGGCCGCGCGCATCAGCGCCGAGGTGCCGGGCGAATGCCTGAGCCCGCGCGCGGTCGCAATAGCGATACCGCGTGAGACTTCCGGCGCCACCAGCGGCCGCTGGATCAGGCCGGGCAGCGTAACCGAATATTCCGGCATGAAGGCAAACCCCAGCCCCGCCAGAACCATCGCCTGAACCCAGTCCTCGCGCTCCGAACGAAATCGCGCATAAAGCTGCACGTCTTCCGTTTCGCATACCTGCATGACCATTTCGCGCATCTCGCAGGACAAGCGGTCGACATAGCGTTCGCCGGAAAGGTCGTTCAGGGACACCGCATTCAACTGTCCGAGCCGGTGTGCCGTCGGAAAAACAACGACATAACGTTCCCCGTAAAGATCGAACGTATTGAAGCGCGCCGCTACGTCTTCTGTCTTGTTGAGGATCGCCAGATCGATCTCATCGTCTTCGAGCTGGTCTGCCAGCATCTTCATCGAACCGGTCGTGACCGACAGGTCCAACCCGTCATGCTGTGCTTCGAACCCGGGCAGAAAACGCGCCAACCGCAGATGACCTACTGTCTCCAGCACCCCCAAGCGGATCGGCACCCGCTCGAGCAACTGGTAATTCTGCGCAACGACCTTTGCCGCTTCGGCGCCCTCCTCGATCTGGCGCAGATGCGGCAGCATCGATTTTCCGAATTCAGTCAGAAGAACCCGCTTCCCCTCGCGGTGAAACACGGGCGCGCCCAATTCGCGCTCCAGCGCCTTGATACCCTTGGTCAATGCTGGCTGCGACACACCACAATCCGCCGCGGCCTTGGTAAAATTCAGGCGCTCTGCGGCCGTCAGGACGTAACGAATTTGCGTCATTTCCACGGTATTATCCCCCCCAAAAACCGCTTCTTACCGCTCGGAACCCTACCACATTTCAGGCAAACTTTCAGTTATGGATCGATTTCCTTCAGTCCGCTGTCCGCGCCGCATCATTCGTGTTTGTCTTTTGGAGCAGTGCAAGCAAAAGGAGGTGAACATGTCCGTATTCATGGTCGAACGGAACCTTGAAGGTATTTCCATGGAGGATCTCGGTGGCGCTCAGAAGGCCGCCATCGATACCGCCGCGATGATGTCGAAGGGCGGCGAAAAGATCAGCTATATCCGGAGCACTTTCGCGCCGGGAGACGGCCGGTGTTTCTGTTTGTTCGAGGCTGGCTCCGAAGATCAGGTGCGTAAGCTCAATGACACCGCAGGGCTTCCCTATTCGAGCGTTACGCCCGCCCTCGACCTGACCCCCTGAGGGCTCTGAGCCCACGAGACCGGACGGGCGGCCCATGCGGCCGCCTGTCATCATTCTGGCGAATGGGGGCTGCCTGTCGCACCGGCGGTAAAAGCGCTTTGCCATCACGACCGCGATCTTCTAGCTTGGCCATGTTAACCGCGCGATCCAGACATGACCCAAGAAGCTCCTTTCCGTTCCACGAAAATGACTGTCCGCCCGGAGTGGATCGATTACAACGGGCATATGAACATGGCTTATTACGCCGTGCTCTTCGATGAAGCAGCGGACGAAATTTACCCCTTCCTGGGGTTCGGCCCGGAATATCAGAAAAGCGGCTTCACGACCTACACCGCCGAATTTCACATTTGCTACCTGCGCGAATTGCACGAAGGCGATGCGCTCACCGTGACGCTTCAGTTGCTCGATTACGACCAAAAGCGGTTTCACACCTATCAGGAAATCTGGCACGAGGACGGCTGGTGCGCCGCTACGGGCGAAGCGATGACCCTGCACGTGGACCAGTCCGGGCCCAAGGTGGCACCGATGCCTGCCGCGACATTGGCACGCCTCGAGGAGATGCGGCAGGCTCATGCAACGCTGCCCCGCCCTGAACGCGCAGGGCGCAGCATTGGTATCCGCCGGAAAGTTTAATCGGGTCTTTTGGCACTGTTCGCCGCGCACCGACGTGTTACCGACGCGACACCGACAGGATACCGACGCCCTGCCGACGAGGTTTCAGAGCGCATTTGCGCAACGCGCCGGGCTTGCTATACATTCCCGGTGCAAGCTTGCGGAGGCATCATGCCACAGTACGAATACCGTGTGATCGCCGCCCCGACCCGCGGCGTCAGAACCAAGGGTATCAGCTCTGCCGAAGCCCGGTTTTCCCATGCGCTCGAAGAGATGATGAACACCATGGCAAGCGAAGGCTGGGAATATCAGCGCGCCGAAACACTGCCCTCGGTTGAGCGCACGGGACTGGCCAGCACAGCGACAACGTGGCGCAATGTTCTGGTGTTCCGCCGCATCGTCGAGGAGGCCGCAGAAACGACCGCCGCCAAACCCGATGTGCTGCGCCTCGATGACCCGATCACGATCGAGCCTGCCGAAGCGCAGCCCGCCCCGGCGTCCCGGCCCGTGCCGCCGCCGATCGTGAGCCCGCAGACCCCCGAGGACGACGCCTCGCAAAGCCTCGGCGCAAGCCGCATGCTCAGTGATAACGGCGTCGAAGAACTCAGCGAAGTCTCTGGTATAAGCAGCTCTCTGCTGCAACTGGCTGCCGCAAGAAATGCCAATAAAACAAATGATTAAAAGACGATCTTAAACGTCCACATCTAGGGCTAGCGCATGAATGCTGCCGATCAGCTCGGGGCCAAGCGCCGCGTGGATCGCGCGGTGACGCGCCAGCCGGTTCTGCCCCTTGAAAGCCTCCGACCGGATCATCACGTTAAAGTGGCTCTCGACCCCTTCGGTGAAGCCCGCGTGACCGCGATGGCTTTCGGTGTCATCCACAACCTCCAGTATGCGCGGCGCGAACGCTGCCCGCAGGCTGTCTTCAATCTCCTGTCGCTTCGACATTTTTTTTCACTGCCCCCTTCAATCTTTCCGCACGCAGTCTAAACTAAGCGGCCTCGACTCGTATAGGTGCCAAAACATGCCCAAACCCGACCCCTTTGGATTCGACATGTCCGTCTCTTCCTCGAAGAAGAAGAACCCGCGCGGTCGGCGCGGCATGTCGGGCGCGTCC
>JBFFFS010000020.1:0-19968 GCA_041557855.1 Roseobacter sp.
GGCGGACTGCTTGCAGTAAAGCTCACGGTATCGGCGCGGCGGGAACGGATCGTACCCCGGCAGGTAGAAGACCTTGCGGCGTCTGACAGGTGTGGAACAGGAACTGCTCGGGCCTTTTTCGCCCGTTTTCCAAGGCAGGGCGCTTGGCCCAATCTAGAAGGATTAACCCAATGTTGCCAAGGCCGGGAACTGCTCGAGCAGCCCCCAGGAAAAGGTCGTAAAGGCGCCCGTGACCATCGCCAGACCGACCAGCAACAGCAAGCCGCCCATGGCGCGTTCGATCAGGCGCATGTGCCGTTTGAGACGGTCCATCACGCCCATGGCACGCGTAATGAACAGCGCGGCCAGCAGGAAGGGAATCCCCAGGCCAGCGGCATAGACACCCAGCAACACGGTGCCGCGTGTCACCGATGCTTCGGAGGCAGCAAGGGACAGGATCGCGCCCAGTTGCGGACCAATGCATGGCGTCCATTCGAATGCGAACGCGAGCCCCAGGATATACGCCCCGAAACTCGTACCGCCCTTGTCGCCCGCATCCATCCGCGCCTCGCGGTCAAGAAAACCGATCCGGAAAACACCAAGAAAATGCAGCCCGAAAATGATGATAACCAAGCCTGAAATTCGTGCGAAAAGCACCTGGTTCTGCAAAAAGAACGCGCCAAAAGCAGAGGCGGTGAAGCCGAGGATCAAAAAGACCGTGCTCAGACCCATCACGAAAAACAGCGCCGCCACGAAGGCACGCCGTCGCGCTGCCCCCACTGTCGACATCTCACCAAGACTCACGCCGCTCATATAGGCCAGATAGGGCGGCACGATCGGCAGGACGCAGGGGCTGAGAAAACTGATGATTCCCGCAGCCAGCGCCACGAACATGGCGGGCAGCAGGCCAGCGTCTATGATCTCGATCCCGAACATGGTTCTTCCCCTAGACTATCCTTTCGCCTTCGTCACCCCGTTGCCGGTCACATCCTTGTGGACTTGCTGAAATATCCCGCCTATCTGGAGGTTATGAGTGACGATCCGACCCTTCTTGACGCAACCGGGCTGTTATGTCCCCTGCCGGTTCTCAAAGCGCGCAAGCGCCTCCAGGCGCTTGCGTCGGGCGCCGAATTGACGGTGCTTGCAGATGATCCGGCGGCGATCGTAGATGTACCGCATTTCTGCGCTGAAGCCGGACACGCCCTGGTGTCCAGCGACGTGGAGGGCTCGGTGCAGACCTACATAATCCGCAAGGCCTAAAAAAGGCGGGCCATCGGCCCGCCTTTCTTGTCATTCACGCTTTGGCTGTCATCAGGTTCCCAGCGACCACCAACCCTTACGCTTTGGTTTTTCAGGTTCTGCCTCTGCCGCAACGGGCTCCGGCTCTGGCTCTGATGGTTTCGGTGCAGGCTCAGATGCAACCTCCGGTGCCTTTTCCGCTGTGGGTGCCTCGGCGACAGCCGCTGCCTTCGGCGGATCTTCGGTCGGAGCCGCATCTTCAGGCGCAGAGGCCACTGCCTCTTTTGCCTTTGAGGTCTTCGAGCGGCTGCGTTTGGGCTTGGGTTTTGGCTCCGCTGCCACATCCGGCGCCTCATCGGCATTCGCCGGTGCCGCATCCGCTTGGGCGGAAGCTCCAGCCTCTTCTGCCTTTGGCTTGCGTGTGCGCGAGCGCGTCCGCTTTGGTTTGGCCTCGGGCGTTTCCGACGCTTTATCTGTCTCCTCAGCGGCTTTGGCATCGCCCTGATCTTCCGTCGGTGCCGCCTTTACATCAGCGTCAGCCTCCGGCTGCGCGGCATCCGCAGGCGACTGGTCTTCAGAGGACTGTTCACCGTTGTTCTGATCGGATCCATTCTGTTCATCCCCGTTTCCGGACTTGCCGCGTCCGCGACGCCGCCGGCGGCGACGGCGCTTGGGCTTGCCTTCGCCGTCCGCGTCATTGCCACCGTTTTGAACAGGAGAAGCCGGCGCATCCGAGCCCGGAGCCGGCGGCGCTTCATCCGCATCCAGTTCCGCCTCATCCGCGTCGATCTGATCCATCAGCGACGTGTCCACCGACACCACATTTTGTGCGGCGACATTGACCACGCGAGTCGCAGTCTTGAATTTCTCCATCGAGAAATCGGGGCTCACCAGCGATGGATCGCCCTCGATCCGGACCGACAGACCGTAGCGGCCCTCAATCTGTGCGATATGTTCGCGCTTCTGGTTCATAAGGAAGTTGGCAATGCCCACGGGCGCCTTGATCAGCACCTCGCGCGACCGCTTGCGCGTGCCCTCTTCCTCGATCTGGCGCAGGATCGACAGCGCGAGGTTGTCGTCCGAGCGGATCAGACCCGTGCCGTGACAGGCCTGACAGGGCTGCGTCGTCGCCTCGATCATGCCCGGGCGCAGGCGCTGGCGTGACATTTCCATCAGGCCAAAACCGGAGATGCGACCCACCTGAATGCGGGCACGGTCGGTTTTCAGCTTGTCCTTCATGCGTTTTTCGACGGCCGCATTGTTCTTGCGCTCGTCCATGTCGATGAAGTCGATGACGATCAGACCCGCAAGGTCGCGCAGGCGCAATTGCCGTGCCACCTCGTCGGCAGCCTCGAGGTTGGTTTTCAGCGCTGTCTGTTCGATCGAACCTTCCTTGGTGGCTCTTCCCGAGTTCACGTCCACGGCCACCAGCGCTTCGGTCACGCCAATGACGATGTAGCCACCTGACGGTAGATGCACTGTCGGATTGAACATCGATGCGAGATAGCTCTCCACCTGGTAGCGTGCAAAAAGCGGCAGTCCCTCCGAGTAAAGCTTCACGTTCTTCGCGTGGGACGGCATGATCATCTTCATGAAGTCCTTGGCGATGCGGTAGCCGCGTTCGCCCTCCACGAAAACCTCGTCGATATCACGGTTATAAAGATCGCGGATCGACCTCTTGATGAGATCGCCCTCTTCATAAATCTTCGCGGGAGCTATGGATTTCAGCGTCAGTTCGCGGATCTGTTCCCAGAGACGCTGAAGGTATTCGTAATCGCGCTTGATCTCCGCCTTGGTGCGTTTGGCTCCTGCAGTACGCACGATCAGTCCGGCACCCTGCGGCACTTCGATCTCGTTGGCGATCTCCTTGAGCTTCTTACGGTCGGCCGCATTGGTGATCTTGCGGCTGATACCGCCGCCCCGTGCAGTGTTGGGCATAAGCACGCAGTAACGCCCGGCAAGACTGAGATAGGTAGTCAGCGCTGCACCCTTGTTGCCACGCTCTTCCTTGACGACCTGCACCAGCAGGATCTGACGGACCTTGATGACTTCCTGAATCTTGTAGCGCTTCGGACGGGGCTTGCGGGCCGGGCGAATGTCTTCCTGGTCATCGTCATCCGCCACGGATTCGATGCTGTCGTCCTTGGCAGAGGCATCGGAAGCGCGCGAAGTATCGGCATCATCCTCGTCCTCTGATACATCCGCGTCATCCGTGCCTTCGGCCTGCGCGATGTCCTCGTCGTCCGAGGACACTTCGACGTCAGCTGCCGCATCTTGATCCTCTTCGTCCGTCGGTTCCTCGACAGGCGTTTCGGGCACACGTTCCATCGGCGAGGAGCCTTCCTCGTCATCCAGATCGATGGTCTCCATACCGCCGATCTGATCCGCGTCCACGGACTTGCTGGCCGTTGCATCGTCCGAGGTGGTGTCTTCGGCCCTGGTCTTGGAGCGGCTGCGCGTACGGCGGCGCTTGGGCTTCTCGTCCTCTTCTTCCTTGGCCTTCTGCGCCTCCGCGTAGGCACGTTCTTCTTCCATCAGCGCCTGACGGTCAGCCACCGGGATCTGGTAATAGTCGGGATGTATCTCTGAGAAAGCGAGGAAACCGTGCCGGTTACCGCCGTAATCGACAAAAGCCGCCTGAAGCGATGGCTCGACCCGTGTTACTTTTGCGAGATAGATGTTGCCAGCAAGCTGACGTCTGTTTTCGGATTCAAAATCGAACTCCTCGACCTTGTTTCCATCAACCACCACGACGCGGGTCTCTTCCGCGTGGGTGGCATCGATAAGCATTTTCTTAGCCATAATTCCAAATTGCACAGCCGCGACCTCGCCTGCCCCGGGGGACCGGCCAGGCACGGTATATGTCTTGTCAGGGCGATCTGCGACGCGCGGATAGGCCGGGCTGCATGGCCCCTTGCCGATCTGCTCAATGCTGTTGCGCGCGTCATCGCGGTTCTTCTCCGATACGGGCGCACCTCGGTGGCCTCGCATCCATTTAAATACTGCGCGTTCTGGGGCTTCTGGCCTTGCAACACGTCAGCGGTTCGTCAGCCGTTTCCGGCTCAATCGGTCTGCAGGCGGACGACGGGAGTACCAGCGCGGTCCGTTTGCAGCGAAACTTGTGGACACCCGGCAACGTATTACGGGGTCGTCCTCCTAAATAATGCCAGACGATCTTAAAACACAATGGTAAATCTGCGCGCCATGCACAGCATTTCCCGCAAAGCGGGTGCTATGGGAGCTGGACGTCAGCTTTCAATCTTGACGAGCATGAAGCCAAGCAGTTCTACTTGAGGTTTCTCAATGGAGATGGTAGCCTAGGCTAACCTATTGAAAGGATGAAGCATTGCGTTTGTCTTTTATACTTGCGGCGTTCTGTGCAGGGATCGCGGCGCAGACCTCGGCGGCGACACTGTTCGCAACCGCTGTCAACTCAGATCAATCCATTGGGAGTTTCACGATAGATTTTTCAGACGCCAACGCAAACAGATTGCTGGAGTTTAGTGAAGTGACAACCTTTTCCGGCGCTGTGACACTTGGCATTCGTGCAGGTGATCCGCCGGTAACCCGGTTGGTCAAGATCCCGACAATCGATGGAATCAGCCTTACGGGGGGCGTCGTATCGGGTTCTACCGACAGCTGGACTTTTGCGGACCGTGACGGGACATTTCGACTTTCCTGGCGCGCGATGCCTGGAAATACGAGATTACCGGCCTTGACGCACCGGCCGTCCCCTTGCCGGCATCGGTTCTGCTATTTCTAATCGCCCTCGGCAGTTTCGGCGCCTTGCGGCTGCGCGATTACGGATGAGCATTGGCAGCGGTCAGAGGTAATCCGACCGTTGCAACCCGTATTTCGCCATCTTCTCGTTGAGCGTTCTGCGCGGCAGGCAGAGTTCCTCCATGACGCTGGCGATCGAGCCGCGGTGACGGCGCATCGTATTGTCGATAAGCATCCGCTCGAAAGCCTCCACGTATTCCTTCAGCGGTTTGCCTTCCGTGGTCATGACCGGCTGCACCTCGTCGTGATCGGTCATCAAGAGTGACGCGATGGTTCCGGCGCCACGACGCGACTGAAGTACGGCACGCTCGGCCACGTTGATAAGCTGGCGCACATTGCCCGGCCACGGGGCCTGCAACAACTGCGCGGCTTCCTGCGCGGTCACTTTTGGAGCGTCACAGCCGTATTCCTCCGAGAACTGCTCGCAAAGCCGCGTAAACAGCGTCAGTATGTCCTCTCCGCGCATCCGCAGCGGCGGCACGGTGATATGGAGAGCTGCCAAGCGGTAATAAAGATCGGAACGCAGCGCATCCTGCGATGTGCGCCCGGCCTCCTGCAGGTTGGAGATCGCAACGATCCGCGTCTCGGCAGGCGTGCCATGCTCGTTGATGACACTCAAGAGCCGCGCCTGCATCGTCTCGCTCAGCGCTTCGATATCTTCGAGCACCAGCGTGCCCCCCCGCGCCTCTCCCACCGCGGGCAATTGTGCATCTTCCGGCATCATCGGCCCGAACAAACGCTTGCCGAGCATTTCTTCTTCGTAAGCGGAACAGCTGACCAGAACGAACTTCTTGCCTGCCCGGCTGCCGACGGCATGCAACGCATGCGCCACCAGCGTCTTGCCCGTTCCCGTCTCACCATCAATCAGCACATGACCATCCGCCTGCCCCAGATCAAGGATATCCTCACGCAGGCGTTCCATTGCCGGACTCTGGCCGATGAGCTTTTTCATGAGCGTGCTGCCATCCGACAGTTCGCGGCGCAACGCGCGGTTGTCCATCACCAGACGCCGCGCGCCGGTAGCCTTCTTTGCGAGTTCCGACATACGGTCGGGGTTGAAGGGTTTTTCCAGAAAGTCGAAGGCGCCGACCCGCATCGCCTCCACCGCCATCGGCACATCCCCGTGACCTGTAATCATGATGACCGGCAAGGCGGAATCGTTGCCCATCAGTTTCTTGAGAAACTGCATTCCGTCCATGCCCGGCATGCGGATGTCAGAGATGACAATGCCGGGATACTCAGGTCCGAGAACCTTCAGGGCATCCTCAGCGCTGCCGAAGGTTTCCGTGTCATAGCCGGACAGTGCCAGCCACTGGCTGATCGACTGGCGCATGTCCTGTTCGTCGTCAACAATCGCAATCTTCATCGCTTGAGCCATGATCTACTCCGCCGCTTGTGTCTTGGGGTCGCTGCCGAAAATCGGCAACTGCATCTCGAATACAGCCCCACCCGCCTGTCCGTTGCGCGCGGTGAGCCTGCCGCCAAGGTCCGTAACGATCCCCGAAGAGATGGCAAGCCCTAACCCGACACCATCCCCAGGCTGTTTCGTAGTATAAAACGGCTCGAACAGCGAATCGAGGTCTTCGATTCCGGGGCCGTTGTCGCGTACCGTCAGGGTCGCCGTCTCACCTGCAGACAGAATGATCTCCACCTTCGGATCGCGCTCCGACTTTGTGGCATCTATGGCATTGCGCAGCAGGTTGACCATGACCTGTTCGATCCGCAGCCTGTCGCCCATCACCTCCACCCGCTGTTCAGGCAGAATGCGGGTGATCTGCACCTGCCGCTGACGCAGTTGCGGCTCCATCATCACGAGGCTGGAGGCGAGCGCATCACCCATATCCACAGGAGAAAGCTCCTCCTGCCCCTTGCGCGCATAGGATTTCAGCTGGCGCGTGATTCCGCCCATCCGCTCGATCAGATCGTCTATGCGGCCGAAGGACGATAGCGCCTCCTCCGGCCGGTTCCGACGCAGCAGCAACCGGGCCCCGGCAAGATAGGTCTTCATCGCCGCCAGAGGTTGGTTCAACTCATGGCTTACAGCCGCCGACATTTCACCCAAAGCGGCGAGCTTGCTGGATTGCTCCAGCGTCTGTTCGGCCACCGCGAGTGTCTCCTGCACCCTTTTCCGCTCGGCAATTTCCCGCTGCAACGCCGCGTTGAGAGACCGCAATTCGGCAGATTCGCGCTGAAACAGCGCCATGCGCAACGCCGTCCGGCGGTTCAGCGCGTAAAACGTAAGCGCCAGCAGAATCGCGAATCCCATGATCTCCAGCGCCAGCACGCCGTTGACCCGCTCGCGTACCGAGGCGTAGGTCGTAAAACTGGCCATGCGCCAGCCCCGGAAAGGAATCCGGTTTTCCAGCCGCATCACCGCCTCACCCTGCAAGTAGGCATCGGGCGGCAAGGCCGTCCAGTCCGCCGTAGCCTGTATGGCGCGCTGGATGGCGTTTTGCGGCGTCTGCCGAGCCAACGCCTCGCTCTCGGTGCGACCGCGCCAGCGTGGTTCGGTGGTCAGAATGATGGTCCCGGTACTGTCCGTTACGATCACCGCATCCGAAATCCCCGCCCAGGCGCGACCGAATTTTTGCAAATCCACCTCGACGACGATGACCCCCAGCACGTCTGAGCCCGATTGAACCCGCCGCGAATAAAAAAAGCCATAAGCCCCGGTTTCGCGCTCGGTTACGGTGAAGATGGTTGCGTTGCTGCGTAGCGCATCCACAAAGAACGCCTCGCTGCGGTGGCTGGAGCCCAACCGGTTGCGGTCGGTTGCCGCAACCGTACGCCCATCGATGTCGAGCAGCATCAACGAAGCCGCACCGATCTCTTCCACGAAAGAAATCAGCCGCCGCGTCGATGCCGTGTAATCAGCGGAATTCAATGCCCCGATCAGCTCGGCGTCCCGGGCCAGCAATTGCGGCACAATGGCGTTCTGGCGCAACTCCGACAAAAGGTTCCCGCTGTAAAGGGCGAGCCGCAGTTCGGCACGGTCGCGGGTGCTGTCGGTGAACCTGTCGGTGAGCAGCTTGTTCGTCACCGATACGACGACGACGGCCAGCGCGATCAGGATAACGACCACCATCCGCACACGCCATGTGCTGATCGGAGATTGGCTTTCTGTATCGGCGCTACTGTCCATGCTTCAGACTACGTCAAAGACGCCGCCGGCCTCAAGTCACACTGTCTCAAGTGCCCCTGTCAGTGCGCGAAACAGCGCCTGCCCGTCGGTGCCGCCATGGCCGATATCCGCCGCCCGCTCAGGGTGCGGCATCATCCCCAGAACACGACGGTTTTCCGACAGGATACCGGCGATATCCGCCTTCGCGCCGTTCGGTGTGTCCGTATAGGTGAAAGCGATCAGATCTTCGCCTTTCAGGCGGTCAATTGTCTCGTCATCCGCAAAGTAGTTGCCATCATGGTGCGCGATCGGGATGTTGATCCGGTCGCCCGCGTTGTAGCCGGTCGTAAAGGCCGAGTTCGATGTCTCGACGACCAGTTCAACAGTTTTGCAGATGTATTTGAGACCTGCGTTCCGCAGTAGAGCGCCGGGCAGCAGCCCGGTCTCGGTCAGCACCTGGAACCCGTTGCAAATCCCGATCACGTAACCGCCGCGATCGGCATGCGCCGCGACCGACCGACAAATCGGGGAATTGGCCGCGATGGCGCCGCAGCGCAGGTAGTCACCAAAGGAAAATCCGCCGGGAATACCAACGATATCGACACCTTCGGGCAGCTGCGTGTCCTTGTGCCAGACTTTCGAGACCTTTGCCCCCGCCGCCTCGAAGGCAACTGCCATGTCGCGGTCGCAGTTCGAGCCGGGAAACACAACCACCGCAGCGTGCATCAGCCCATCTCCACCGTGTAGGATTCGATCACCGTATTGGCGAGCAGCTGCTCGCACATGGCCGTGACATCTGCCTCCGTCGCGCCGTCGGCCAGATCAAGCTCAATCACCTTGCCCTGGCGCACGCCGTTGACACCTTCGAAGCCCATCGCCCCGAGCGCGTGGCACACCGCCTCACCCTGCGGGTCAAGGACTCCGTTCTTAAGCATTACATGCACCCGTGCCTTCATCGCAGCGCCTGCTCCCCTGTCATCTTGCCAAAAACTCTCTAATCCCGTCGTCCCGTCTAGTTTATAAGTGTGGGCTTGGTCACTGGCGTCGCGTTCTTAGGCAGCACGCCCAACCGCCGCGCCACCTCTGTATATGCATCCGTAAGGCTGCCCAGATCACGCCGGAACACGTCTTTATCGAGTTTCTGCCCTGTCTCGATATCCCAAAGACGGCAGCTGTCGGGGCTGATTTCGTCGGCAATGATCAAACGCTGGAAGTCACCGTCATAGACACGTCCCACTTCGATCTTGAAGTCCACCAGACGAATGCCCACCGCCATCATAACGCCAGAGAGAAAGTCATTGACCCGCAGCGCAAGGCTGAGAATGTCTTCCATATCCTGCTGGCTGGCCCAGCCAAACGCCGCGATATGCTCTTCGGTAACCAGCGGATCGCCAAGCTTGTCGTCCTTGTAGCAGTATTCGACGATAGGGCGCGGCAGCTGCGTGCCCTCTTCCAGCCCGAGGCGTTTTGACATGGTGCCGGCAGCGTAATTGCGCACGATGACCTCAAGAGGTACGATTTCGACGCTGCGCACCAGTTGTTCGCGCATATTGAGCCGCTTGATGAAATGCGTCGGCACGCCGATTTGCGCCAACCCGGTCATGAAAAATTCCGACAGGCGGTTGTTCAGCACGCCCTTGCCTTCGATCACCGCCTTCTTTTCAGCGTTGAAAGCCGTGGCATCATCTTTGAAATACTGAACGATCGTGCCCGGTTCCGGACCTTCGTAGAGAATTTTCGCTTTGCCTTCGTAGATTTTCTTGCGCCGAGCCATGGGCGTCCTTTCGAAACTGCCTTCCCGAGGAACCGGGAATGCTTTGCGCCTCTCTTAGTGCAAGCACCGCGTTGCTGCAAGTCAGCGAGACTTGCGTCTGCCCTTACAAACTCGCATATCTTGTGCAACGCCAATTCTATTCTCAGGAGACTATCCCATGACAACCTTCGACGATCGCGAAAATGCCTTCGAGAACAAGTTCGCGCATGACGCGGAAATGCAGTTCAAGGCAGAAGCACGCCGCAACAAGCTGCTGGGTCTCTGGGCGGCCACCTTGCTCGGCAAGACTGGTGAGGACGCGCTGGAATACGCCAAGGAGGTCGTGAAATCCGATTTCGAGGAAGCCGGAGAGGAAGACGTCTATCGCAAGGTGTCAGGGGATCTGGGCGACAAGGCGGATGAAGCAACGATCCGCAAACAGATGGCCGCGCTGATGGTCGAGGCCAAGACGCAACTCATGCAGGAAATCTGATCGGGTCGCATCCCGTCCGAATGCCGCACCCGGACAAAGGGTGCGGCATTTTCAATTGCTGGGCCGAAATCTCCAAAAAATGAGTTTCCAGCCAGCTCTTCATGAAAATGATGAGAATTATGAATTTGCTTCATGAAGCGCCTTGTGGCACGAGGGTGCCAGACACAAGGACAAAGGCCGCGCGATGATCAATGCTTTCACCGAGATGCTGAACGAAAAAGACATGTTGCTCGCGGATGGCGCAACCGGCACTAACCTGTTCAACATGGGGCTGATGTCCGGGGACGCACCAGAACTTTGGAACACCGAACAGCCGGCAAAGATCACGGCGCTTTACAAAGGCGCGGTTGATGCGGGAAGCGACCTGTTTCTTACCAACTCGTTCGGCGCCAATGCGGCGCGGCTCAAGCTGCATGACGCACAAAAACGCGTGCATGAACTAAGCCGGGTCGCAGCTGAGATCGCGCGCGAGGTCGCGGACAAGGCGGATCGTAAGGTGATCGTGGCTGGTTCCGTCGGCCCGACCGGAGAAATCATGGAACCTGTCGGCACGCTCAGCCACGCGCTTGCGGTAGAGATGTTTCACGAAACGGCGGACGGTCTGAAAGCAGGCGGCGCAGATATTGGCTGGCTCGAGACGATCAGCGCGCCTGAGGAGTATCGTGCAGCCGCAGAAGGTTTCAAACGTGCCGGCATGCCTTGGTGCGGCACGATGAGTTTCGACACCGCCGGCCGCACGATGATGGGATTGACCAGCGCAGATATGGTCAAGATGATCGAGGATCTTGGCGAAGACGCGCCGCTGGCGTTCGGGGCCAACTGCGGCACCGGTGCTTCCGATCTTCTGCGCACGATCCTCGGATTTGTGGCCCAGGGTCCCGAGCAGCCGATCATCGCCAAAGGAAACGCTGGCATACCAAAATACGTGGACGGGCATATTCACTATGACGGCACACCGGAACTGATGGCGGATTATGCCGTGATGGCAAGGGCCTGCGGCGCCCGGATCATCGGCGGATGCTGCGGAACAATGCCAGAGCATCTGCGCCTGATGCGCGAGGCGCTTGATACCCGCACCATGGATCATCCACCCGCTCTCGAAGAGATCGTGGACCGGCTCGGTCCCTTCTCCTCGCCCGTCGATGGCACCGAAGCCGGAGACGGCGCACCGACCCGTCGCGCCTCCCGCCGCCGACGCAGGGCCTGAGGTATCAACGAAAAACAGACAGAGTACCCAAACGTGTTGAATTTACTGCATACAAGACCGCGACAGCCCTAAAATGAAGGGATAGCGTCGGCTTCCGATTCTGCCGTGTCGCAATTTGGAAAGTGCCAGCACGCCGTTCTGTCAAAAAGGATCGAAATTTACCGCCAGCCGCGGGACCAGAAAAGGAAACCCAATGTCGGACGAAGAAGACATTATTCTCTCGGAACTGGATGACGAAGAACTCGTCCAGCAGATGTTCGATGACCTCTATGACGGCCTGAAGGAAGAGATCGAAGAAGGCGTCAACATCCTGCTCGAACGCGGCTGGGAACCCTACGACATTCTCACCAAGGCCTTGGTCGGCGGCATGACCATCGTCGGTGCGGATTTCCGCGATGGCATTCTCTTTGTGCCCGAAGTGCTGTTGGCGGCCAATGCCATGAAGGGTGGTATGGCCATCCTGAAACCGTTGCTGGCCGAAACCGGCGCGCCGCGTGTCGGCAAGATGGTGATCGGCACGGTCAAGGGCGACATCCATGACATCGGCAAGAACCTCGTCAGCATGATGATGGAAGGTGCGGGTTTCGAAGTTGTAGACCTCGGCATCAACAACGCCGTCGAGAAATACATCGAAGCGCTGGAGACAGAAAAGCCCGAGATCCTGGGCATGTCCGCGCTTCTGACGACGACCATGCCCTACATGAAAGTCGTGATCGACACGATGGTCGAACAGGGCATCCGCGATGATTACATCGTTCTTGTGGGCGGTGCGCCGCTGAACGAGGAGTTCGGGCGCGCCATCGGTGCGGACGCATATTGCCGCGATGCGGCCGTCGCAGTGGAAACGGCCAAGCAATGGGTCGGGCGTAAACACAACCAGAAATCCGCCTAACGCGCATGCCTTCCGGCAAGCTTTGCCAGAATATATCGAAGGTGACGCAAGCCTTGGCGCACGCGCCGTCGAACGGTTGCCAGGCGGCTTGCACGACGAGGCCCTAGCCGATGAGCACACCGACTGATGAGCGCCTGACAGAACAGGGATTGCCAGCCTCCGGCGAGGGACGGATTCTCCTGATCGCTTGCGGCGCTCTGGCCCGCGAGATCCTCGACCTCAAGGCGGCCAATGGCTGGATCCACCTTGATCTCACGTGCCTCCCCGCCAAACTGCATCTCTATCCCGAAAAAATAACGGAGGCCGTGCGTGAAGCCGTCGCGCGCTACCGCGCGCGTTATCAGAAGATCTTCGTCGTTTATGCGGATTGCGGCACCGGTGGGCAACTGGAGGCGGCCTGCAAGGAACTGGGCGTCGAAATGGTGGCCGGGCCACACTGCTACAGCTTCTTCGAAGGCAACGCGCGTTTCGCGGCGACAAGCGATGACGATATCGCCACCTTCTACCTGACGGATTTCCTTGTCCGCCAGTTCGAGGCCTTCGTCATCAAGCCGATGGGGCTCGACCGGCATCCCGAACTGCGTGACATGTATTTCGCCAATTACGAAAAGCTGGTGTATCAGGCGCAGACGGACGATCCACACCTTACGGCAAAGGCCCGCGCCTGCGCCGAACGCCTAGGCCTCGATTTCGAGCGCCGGTTCACCGGCTACGGCGACCTCGCCACCGCATTGCAAAAACTATAGATTTTCCCGGGATCTATAACCTCTACGAGGGACACCAAGCCCTTCGGGCCTGCGCCGAAGATGGTGACGCAGGAAGAGGAGGCAAGTTTTACATCGTCTGGGCGGCCACCTGCCGGATTCGTTCGATCATGGCGCGCAACCCGTTGGATCGCTGCGCTGACAGATGATCGTTCAGCCCCAGACGCGCCATTTCGGCGCGTGCATCGATCTTCAACACATCGTCGAGCGCCACACCGTTATAGAGCCGACGCAAAAGCGCGATCAGACCGTTCACGATCATCGCATCGCTCTCGCCGTCAAAATGCATCACGCCATTTTCGGGCGCCACATGCAGCCAGACTTGGCTTGCGCACCCATCCACTTTGGTCGCCGGCACCTTCAGCGCCTCCGGCAAGGGCGGCATTGACTTGCCCTCCTCGATCACCAGACGGTACCGGTCTTCCCAGTCGTCGAGAAATTCGAAGTCTTCCACAAGTTCTTCAAAAGATGCCTGAGCCATCCGCCACCTCTTTGGTTTGCCTCAGTAGGTAAGCCGCGCTTCAGCAAAGGTCCAGCCCTGCGGCAAGGACGCTTTTCAACAGCGCCCAGATAGGCTACTCCGAAAGGCGACAAGACTAATTTGGCAGGCCCCATGCGCACGTTTTTCTTCGCCGTCCTGATCTCAACCCTGGCCCTGCCCGGATGCAGCAGCATTCGCGACAGCCGGATCAACCCCGTCAACTGGTTCGGTAGTGATGATACATTAGCAGCCACAGAACCCGAAGCGTCGGACAATCCACTTATCCCCGTAAGCACAGGCATTTTCTCAAGCGATGGCAGACGAGATGACTTCTACGGCGGAAGCCCGATCCAGACGGTCACGGAAGTGACTCTCGAACGCGTACCCGGAGGGCTGCTCATCCGTGCCACCGGCGTCTCTCTTACACAAGGCGCCTATGACGTACGCCTGACCCCCGTCAGCGAGGATGAAAATCCACAGGACGGCGTGCTGGCATATCGTCTCGAAGCAATGAAAAACGAGGATATAACGGCCCAGGGCACGGTCGCTTCACGCACCGTGACCGTTGCGCGCAAGCTGACCGACCAGGAACTGGGCGATACTCGTGTTGTCAGGGTAAGCGGTGTCCAAAACACCGTCGAAGCACGGCGCCGTTAACGAGATCCGAAGAAGACAGACGCTCAGCTCAGGGGCACGATCCGCACGCTGCCGTCTTCAGCCGCCAGTGCGATTTTCCCATCACAAAGCTGCAGGGCGTCATCACCGAAAACTTCCAGTCGCCACCCGCGCAACGCGGGAATGTCCCGCATACCTGCCGCTATTGCATCCAGATCCGCTGCCGGCGCGATCAGCTTGGCGGCGACCCCGGCGCTTTCGGTCTTGGCTTTCAACAGTACCCTGAGAAGATCCGCGAGGGCCGGATTGACCTGCATCTTGTCGCGCGACCTGTCGGGTTTCGGCATCCTTTCTGGCGGGCACGAGACCCCGTCTTCGACCGCTTTCAGGATTCCTTCAGCGATGTCGCCGCGCCGCGCCTCGCGTAGTAGCAATCGCGAACGCCCCAACTCTTCCAATGTCTTGGGCTTGTTCGATGCCAATTCCACCAGCGCATCGTCCTTGAAGACCCGATTACGCGGAATGTTGCGTTCCTGCGCATGTGTTTCGCGGAAGGCCGCAAGCGCCTGCACAACGGCAAGAAACTTCGGGGAGTTCGTTCGTGTCTTGACCCTGCGCCATGCTTCCTGCGGCGGGATCACGTATGTCTCGGGGCTGGTCAGGACTGATAGTTCCTCTTGTACCCAGCGGCTGCGGCCCGTTTCTTCCAGCTTTTGTGCAAGATGTTCGTAGATGCCGCGCAGATGGGTGACATCCGCCAGCGCATAGGATTTTTGCGCTTCCGTCAGCGGGCGACGCGACCAATCGGTAAATCGCGAGGTCTTGTCGAGCGGCTTCTTGGTGATCTTGCGTACCAGTGTCTCGTATCCGACCTGTTCGCCAAAACCGCAGACCATTGCCGCCACCTGCGTATCAAAAAGCGGCTCGGGGAAAACCTTCGCATCAACGTAGAAAATTTCGAGGTCCTGACGCGCGGCATGGAAAACTTTGACCACCGATGTATCGCGGAACAGTTCGTAAAGCGGTTCCAGAGACAAGCCTCTGACCAGCGGGTCCACGAGACAGGCGCCGTTGTCGTCGTTTCCCGGCATGGCAAGCTGCACCAGACACAGCTTCGAGTAATAGGTGCGTTCGCGCAGAAACTCCGTATCGACAGTCACATAATCGTGCTGGCGTGCCTGTGCGCAGAAATCTGCGAGTTCCTCGGTCGTCGTGATTGTTTTCATACGGGCATTTCTTTTTTCGCGTTTATCGACAGCGTCCCACACGGTCCATCGACAGTTACACGAGCGCGCATGGATTGGCCAGAACTCCTAAACATCGGTCAGCTCTCGAGAAAAACCGGCGACTTGTTGCCTTCTGCAAAGCGGCGCAGCACCATCGGGTAGAGAACATGTTCCTGTATCAGAACGCGGGCGGCGAGCGTTTCTGGCGTATCGCCTTCGAGCACCGGCACCTGCGCCTGTCCCAGAATCGGCCCGTCATCAAGGGCTGGCGTGACCTCATGCACGGTACAGCCGTGAACTTCGTCTCCAGCCTCCAGCGCCCGCGCGTGAGTATGAAGCCCGCGATATTTTGGCAGCAGAGAGGGATGGATGTTAAGCATGCGGCCGCGCCACGGATCGACGAAATCCGCCGTCAGCTTGCGCATGAATCCCGCCAAACAGATGAGGTCCGGCGCATGTGGCGCGAGTGCAGCCCCGATTGCATTCTCAAAGGCATGGCGATCTCCCTTAAAGGGTTGATGACGCACGACCTCGGTTGGCACGCCCCGCGCCTCAGCCAGAGCCAGCCCGCCGGCAGCAGGATCATTTGAGAGCACCACGCAAGGGCGCGCCGGATGATCGCCCGTCATACTGTCAAGCAGCCTGACCATGTTGGAGCCGCCGCCGGAAATGAAGATCGCAACGCGGATGGTCACAAAAGCTGCCCGGAATACTGCACGCCTGGCGTGTCTCCAACAACGCCGATCTGCGAAACCGCTTCACCCGTCCCGGTCAATTGCGCCGCGATATCCCCGGCCCTGTCGGCCTCCACCACCAGAACCATACCGATACCGCAGTTGAAGGTCTTGAGCATCTCCGCCTCGGCCATGCCGCCAGTCGCGGCCAGCCATTTGAACACCTCCGGTAGCATCCAGGCGTTCAGATCGATCTCGGCGCCCAAGCCTTCAGGCAGAACTCGTGGAAGATTTTCCGTCAATCCGCCGCCAGTGATATGCGCCAGGGCATGAACATCCCCGCCGCGGATCGCGGAGAGCGCCTGCCTGACGTAAAGCCGCGTCGGTGTCAGTAGCACCTCTCCAAGCGTGCCTTGCGCCCATGGACAGTCGTCCTGCCAGCCCAGACCAGAGATTTCGACCAGTTTCCGCACGAGGCTGTAACCATTGGAGTGTACCCCGTCGGACGCCAGCCCGAGCAGCACGTCGCCCTTCGTGACTCCGGCAGGCAAATCCTGCCCGCGTTCCATGGCACCGACCGAGAAACCCGCAAGATCGAAGTCGCCCGCAGGATACATTCCCGGCATTTCCGCAGTCTCGCCGCCGATCAGAGCACAGCCGGCACGTTCGCAGCCTAGCGCGATGCCGTCGATAATGCGCGCGGCCTTCTCCATCTCAAGAGCACCGGTGGCGAAGTAGTCCAGAAAGAACAGCGGTTCCGCACCTTGGCAAACAAGGTCATTCACGCACATCGCAACAAGATCGACCCCGACGCCGTCAACATTGCCCGTGTCGATGGCAATCCGCAGCTTTGTTCCGACGCCATCGGTCGCCGCAACGAGGATCGGATCGTTGTAACCCGCATCCTTGAGATCGAAGAGCGCGCCGAAACCGCCAAGCCCAGCCATCACGCCTGGGCGGTTGGTACGCTTCGCCGCCGGTTTGATACGATCGACCAGCGCATTACCCGCGTCGATATCAACTCCTGCATCCGCGTATGTGATGCCGTTCTTGGGCAGTGTCATGGCCTCGCCTCTCGCATGAATGCATGTTGTGCGCGGGTTAGAACATTCGCGCGCCAACTGCAATCCAAAGCCACCGCACCACAGCACTTGACGCGCGGGCGCGCGCGGCTTACGCAGCCTGTTGTGGCGGGCCTGTAGCTCAATTGGTTAGAGCAGAGCGCTCATAACGCTTTGGTTGCGGGTTCAAGTCCTGCCGGGCCTACCACCACCCACAAGACAGCGCTCCGACTGGCAGACAGTTCACCGCGCGATGACAATATCCGCCCGCAGGCCGCCGAGGCGCTCCGACTGGCCGAGGCGCAGGATACCGCCGTGCGCGCGTGCAATATCGGTCGCAATCGCCAAACCCAGCCCGACGCTGCCCCCCTTATCGAGATTGCGCGCCGGATCAAGACGCGTGAAAGGGCGCGTGGCTTCCGCGCGGCGATGCTCAGGAATGCCCGGTCCGTCGTCTTCCACGCGAATCCGCAGCGACTTGTCGCTCAGCATCACCGAGACTTCAGCCTTCGTGCCATAGCGCACCGCGTTCGAAATTAGGTTGTCGAGCGCCCGCCTGATCGCAACTGTGTTCAACTGGACCGTTCCGGTACCATCCCCCTCCTGCGCCACCAGCGTCACATCGCGCCCGGCGCGGTGACTTTCGTCAACCACACTTGCAACAAGTGCGCGCGGATCCACCTCCTCCGGCTCTCCCTCCCCTACACCTTTTACGAAGTTGAGAAAGGCATCGAGCATGTTTTGCATGTCATCGACATCCTGCTCCAGCAGCTCGCGTTCGGAATCGTCCAGCATGGACAGGCTGAGTCGCATCCGCGTGAGCGGCGTGCGCAGATCATGACTTACCCCGGACAACATCAGCGTGCGTTGCTCGATTTGCCGCTCGATCCGATTGCGCATGTCTAGAAAAGCATTGCCTGCCGCGCGCACCTCTATGGCGCCAGCGGGAGTGTAGGGTTCGTGGCGCCCGCGGCCAAAGGCTTCGGCAGCCCGCGCCAGCCGCTTGATCGGACGCAGTTGGTTGCGCAGGTACAAAATGGCAATGAAAGTCACCAAAGCTCCAAAAAAGAGCATGTTCACGAACAGCTGATGCGGATTGGAGGCCGATATCCTCTGCCGGTCAAAAGAGATTTTTACCGGGCCGTAGCGACTATCGGTGAAGACATTAACCCGTCGATCGTCTGTAAGATCAATTACCGAAATGCGCGGCACGCGTTCGGGAAGGAAGGATATGATCACCCGGCCGGAGAAATCGTACCATACCCGCTGCATTTCGTCCGGCACCGCCTCAGGCTCCACCGGAACTGCTGTGAGGGCCAGTTGGCCCGCCTTTTTAATCACCTCGGACGGGATAGAGTCACGATCCGGCGCGGCATCGATGATATCGAGCGCCAGTGTCAACTCGCGTGCAACCGCGACGGACATCTGGATGGTCACGTCTTCAAAATGCCGCGTCAGGAACAGCACTGTGACCACCAACTGCAGCACCACAACCGGCAGCAGCAGGATAAGCACGGCACGTGCGTAAAGGCTGCGCGGCATATATTGTTTGAGCCATCCAAATAACATGCGCTAAACCCTAGCGACGGCCCCGCGCTTTAGAAAGAGCCAAACACCATGCCAGAGCCAGACACGTTCAACCCTGTGCACGGGATGCCCGATGCGGTGGCTCCAAAGGTCCGGCGGATCGTGGCGCCGAATCCGTCACCGATGACTTACCGTGGCACCAATACGTATCTCGTGGGCACCCAAGGCCTTGCCGTAATCGATCCCGGTCCCGACAAGGAGGCCCATTTGCACGCGATTCTCGCGGCGGTCGAACCGCATCAGAGGATCACTCACATTATCGTCACGCACGCGCATCTGGACCACTCTAAACTGGCGCCGCGCCTCGCCGAGAAGACAGGCGCTCGGATATACGCTTTCGGTCCTGCACAGCGTGGCCGCTCCGACATCATGCGGCAGCTTGCATCCTCCGGCCTTGCGGGCGGCGGCGAGGGCGTGGACCACGCGTTTCGGCCTCACATCGAGGTCGCGGATGGCGCACGGATCGAAGGCGACGCCTGGGCGCTGGACATGCTTCACACTCCCGGCCACATCGGCAATCACATTTGCCTCGGGCTGGACGACCTGTGCTTTACCGCCGACCACGTGATGGGCTGGTCCACATCGCTGGTATCGCCACCGGATGGGGATCTGACCGATTTCATGGCATCTTGCGCGCGTCTGAACACCCGCAAATGGCAGCTTTTCCTACCGGGCCATGGCGACATCGTGACGGCCCCGAATGATCGCCTAGACTGGTTGATCGCCCACCGCAAGGCACGGGAGGCTGCGGTAATCAAGGTACTGCGCAAGGGCACATCCAACGCGCGACTGATCACCCAGGAAGTCTATCATGATGTCCCCGAGTCCATGTTACCCGCAGCCGAACGAAATGTGCTGGCGCACCTGATTGACCTGCTCGGGAAATCCGTGCTCAGCCACAAAGGCAGCCTATCGGCAGAAACAGAATTTGAATTGGTCCGAGGTGCCATTCAATAAAGTGACTTTTTGTCCAAAACCCTCTGGACGCTTGAAATCGTCACTGCTATATCGCCCGCACCGTTCCGGCGTAGCTCAGCGGTAGAGCAGTTGACTGTTAATCAATTGGTCGTAGGTTCGATCCCTACCGCCGGAGCCA
>JBFFFS010000021.1:0-19925 GCA_041557855.1 Roseobacter sp.
ATTACAATGCCCTTTCGGGCCGGAGATCAACCTGCCATGGCCACCACGGGTTTTGACTGTCACGACCACGCCGTTTGCGTCTCGACCATGCTTGGGCGCGCCGAAGCGCGCTGTCGCGAGGCTGGCCTGAACCTGACGCCGGTACGACGCCGGACGCTGGAGATTCTGCTGCGCGAGCACCGCGCCATCGGCGCCTACGATCTGCTGGCGCATCTGGCCGAAGAAGGGCTCGGCTCGCAGCCGCCGGTGGCCTACCGGGCGCTGGATTTTCTCGTCAAGGCGGGGCTGGCGCATAAAATCGAGGCTTTGAACGCCTATATCGCCTGCACGGAAACGGAGGCAGAGCATACGCCGGCCTTTCTGATCTGCCGCCGCTGCAATTACGTGGTCGAGACGCGCACCACCCCGGCGGCGGGCCGGCTGGGCGATGCGGCCCGGGAAACCGGCTTTCACATCGAGCGTGCGGTGGTCGAAGCGCAGGGTCTGTGTCCGTCCTGTCAGGAGCAGGCGCAATGACACCGCTGATAGAGACCCGCGATCTGACCCTTGCCTATCGCGGCCACGTGGTGCTTCGTGACGTGAACCTGAGCCTCGCGCGCGGCGAGATCGTAACGCTGGTCGGCCCCAACGGATCAGGGAAATCGAGCCTCGTGCGGGCGCTGATCGGGGCGCTTGCGCCGCTGAAAGGCAAGGTAAGCCGCGCGCCAGGCCTGAGCATCGGCTATGTGCCGCAAAGCCTCGCGATCGATGGCACGCTGCCGCTGACGGTTGCGCGTTTTCTCAGCCTGCCCCGCCGGGTGTCGCCCGAACGCGCCGCCGCCACACTGAGCGATGCGGGGGTGCCGGGGCTGGCGGAGCGGCAGATGCGGGATTTGTCGGGTGGTCAGTTTCAGCGCGTTCTTCTGGCCCGGGCGCTGCTGGAGACGCCGGATATCCTGATACTCGACGAAGCGACGCAAGGGCTTGACCAGCCTGGAGCCGCGCTTTTCTACCAGCAGATCGAAGCCGTTCGACAGCAGACTGGCTGCGCGGTGCTGATGGTCAGCCACGATCTGCACGTAGTGATGGCGGCCTCGGACAGGGTTTTATGCGTCAATGGGCATATCTGTTGCGAAGGCACGCCGGAAATCGTCGCCAGCGCGCCCGAGTACCGCGCGCTTTTCGGCACCGGCACACAGGGTGCGCTGGCCCTTTACCGCCATGAGCACAGCCACAGCCATGGCCCGGACTGCGATCATGCCCCCCTGCCACGCAACGAGGCGGAAGCCTGATGCTGGATGATTTCATGGTCCGCGCCGGTCTTGCCGGACTGGGCGTCGCGCTGGCCGCAGCCCCCCTTGGCTGTTTCGTGGTCTGGCGGCGACTGGCCTATATCGGCGATGCCACATCGCATGCGGCGATCCTTGGCGTCGCGCTGGCGCTGGCGCTGGAGATACCGGTCTTCGGCGGCGTGCTGGCGGTGGCCGTCGCCGTCGCCCTGCTGCTCAGCGCGCTGAGCGGGCGCGGTCTTGGCAGTGATGCGCTGCTGGGCGTGCTCGCCCATTCGGCGTTGGCGTTCGGCCTGGTCGCGGTCTCATTCCTGCCCAATGCCCGCGTCGATCTCATGGCCTATCTGGTGGGTGACATCCTCGCGGTCTCGCGCGCCGACCTGGCGGTTATCTGGGGGGGCGCAGCACTGGTCACTGCGCTTGTCGCCTGGCGCTGGTCAGCGCTTCTGGCGAGCACGCTCAGCCCCGATCTGGCACAGGCCGCAGGCCTCAAGCCGGAGCGTGAGGCACTTTTGCTGACACTGGCAATGGCGGTCATCGTGGCCGTTGCAATCAAGGTGGTGGGCGCGCTGCTCATCGCGGCCCTGCTGATCATCCCTGCAGCCGCCGCGCGCCCCATTGCCCGAACCCCCGAATCCATGGCTGTTCTTGCCGCCGTCATCGCCGCCTGTGCCGCCATCGGCGGGCTGCTGATCTCCTTCGCCATGAACACGCCGACCGGGCCGACAATTGTCGCGCTCGGTGCCGGAATTTTCGCGTTGACTCAGGCCGTCCAGTTAATTCGCGGCTGATACGCCTTTCACATTCGCGATATTATAGGGCAATTCGTAAACAGTACCTGCGATTTAATATAAATTATGCGATATTTGAGAACAAAAAGGCCTGATTTTACGTTACCCGGTTACGGGTCTTGAACTTCGGGTCATCCCAGAGCCTTTCGGACATCACTCGCGCCAGCCGTTCCACCGCTTCATCGATATCACCGGCATCGAGGTAGAGCGGCGTAAACCCGAAGCGCATGATATCGGGCGCGCGGAAATCACCGATGACGTCCATGTGAATCAGCGCCTGCATCGCCGCGTAGCCCTCGTCGAACCGAAAGGAAACCTGACTGCCGCGCGCTTCCGGATCGCGCGGGCTGGCCAGCGTCAGTTCGGGAATACGCGCCTCGACCCCGGCGATGAATTGTTCCTGCAATGCGACGGAGGCCGCGCGCAGTTCGTTCAGATCGACATCGTCCCAGAGCGCCAGCGCCGCTTCCAGCACCGACATCTGCAACACCGGCGGTGTGCCGACGCGCATCCGTTCTATGCCCTGACCGGGGCGGTAGTTCTGCTCGAAATCGAAGGGCGCACTGTGCCCCATCCAACCGCTCAGCGCTGGCTCGACCGCGTCGGCAAGATCAGGTCGGACATAGATGAAGGCCGGTGCGCCGGGCCCCCCGTTGAGATATTTGTATGTGCAGCCTACCGCCATTTCCGCCTTCGATCCTGCGATGTCCACCGAGAAGGCGCCCGCTGAATGGGCCAGATCCCAGAGCATCACGGCCCCTTTGGCATGCGCCAGTGCCGTGATGGCGTTCATGTCGTGCAAGCGACCGGTGCGGTAATCGACTTGTGTCAGCATAACCACGGCGACAGTCTCGTCGATCGCGTCGGCAAGCGCGTCCGGGGCCACGGTTCTAAGGCTGTAGCCCTGATCGAGCGTGCGCAGCAGACCCTCGACCATGTAGAGATCGGTTGGAAAATTGCCCGTGTCCGACAAGACGACGTTGCGGGACGGGTTGAGCTTCAGCCCGGCGGCCACAGCCTGATAGACCTTGACCGAGAGCGTATCGCCCATCACCACCGACCCTTGTGGCGCCCCGATCAGCGGCGCGAGCCGGTCGCCCACGCGACTGGGCTGCGCCATCCAGCCAGCCGTGTTCCATCCTTTGATGAGGTGCCGTCCCCACTCTTGGGTCACGACCTCCTGTAGCCGAGCGGGCACGCTGCGCGGCAACGGACCCAACGAATTACCGTCGAGGTAGATGACGCCGGGCGGCAGGTCGAAGGCGTGTTTGCGCAGCAGCGATGACATGGGGGGTCCTTTTTCGGGTTCGGCGTGTCGCGGCGGATGCGGGATGTATTTCAGGGCGGGCCGGCGGCCTCAACTGCAAAAGCGCCCAAGACCCGGTGCAAAAGACCGCGCCGGGGCGATCCGCGACGCAGGCAGCCGGGATCGGTGTCAGCGGATGCGCGCACCGCTGTCCTGCGCGAAGAGCATCGCCCGGCGCGGCTCGAAGTCGATATCGACCGTGTCCCCTTCGGCGGCGCGATCGTCGCCGCGTTCCTCGACGATGATTCGCTCGCCGGTCGGCGTGTCGAGATGAAGGTAGGACACCCCGCCCAGCGCCTCGGACAGCTCCGCCCGAAGCATCCCCTGCCCGGCTTTGACCACCAGGTGTTCGGGGCGGATCCCGAGAGTGACCTTCGTCCCGGGAGCCGGCAGCGCAACCTCGAGAGGCACCTTACGCGCGAGCGCTGGCACATCGACGCCGCCTTCCACCACGGTGCCTTCGAGAAAATTCATCGCCGGAGAGCCGATGAAACCGGCGACGAAACGATTGTCCGGATCGCGGTAAAGCTCAAGCGGTGCGCCAACCTGTTCGATATGACCCGCGCGCAGCACCACAATCTTGTCCGCCAGCGTCATGGCCTCAACCTGATCGTGGGTGACGTAGATCATGGTGGCGCCGATTTCCTTGTGCAGCCGCGCGATCTCCACGCGCATTTCGACCCGTAACTCGGCATCGAGGTTGGACAACGGTTCATCGAAGAGAAACACCTCGGGTCCGCGCACGATGGCGCGACCGATGGCGACCCGCTGGCGCTGCCCGCCCGAGAGCGCCTTGGGCTTGCGTTTGAGGTAGGGCTCAAGCTTGAGGATGTCAGACGCGCTCTTGACCTTCTGGCTGATCTCCGCGGCAGGCACGCCGTTCATCTTGAGCCCGAAGCCCATGTTCTCTTCCACCGTCATATGCGGATAGAGCGCGTAGGTCTGGAAAACCATCGCCACGCCGCGTTCCGCGGGGTCCATGCGGGTGACGTCGCGCGCGCCAATGCTGATGGTTCCGCTGGACGTCTCTTCAAGCCCGGCGATCATCCGCAGCAGGGTGGATTTGCCGCAGCCCGATGGACCGACGAATACGCAGAACTCGCCATCCTCGATCTGCAGGTCGATCCCGTGAATTACCTGCGTTTCGCCGTATTTCTTGATGGTTTTTTCGAGGGTCACACCTGTCATCGGTTCATGTTCCTGTCTTCTTGCTGTCGGTGTCTGGAAAGCGCCAGGCTTCGGCATCGGCGGCGATCGCCTCGGCGGTGCGCTGCAGCCTCGGGGCCAGCGCTTCGAGCGCGTCGAGTGTGATCATCCGGGTCGATCCGGTAATCGACAACCCGCCAAGAACCCGCCCGCTGGCGGCACGGATTGGCACGGCAATGCAGATGATACCGGGTTCGTGCTCCTCGCGGTCGAAGGCGTAGCCGCGGGATCTGATCGCCGCGAGTTCGGTGCAAAGCGCGGTGCGCGTGGTATAGGTATGTTCGGTAAAGCGATGAAAAGACTGCCGTTCCAGGGCGCGTTCGAGGTCTTGCGCTTCGAGAAACGCCAGCATTGCCTTGCCAACGCCCGTGCAATAGGCCGGGCCGACCTTGCCCGCGTCGCTGAACATCTCGACGGGCTGCGCGGCGTTGCGCTTGTCCACGTAGAGCACCTGCCCGGCGTCGAGTTGTGCAAGATGCACGGTCTGCCCCACATCGGCGCTGAGCTGGTCAAGGAAGGGCCGCGCGATCGGCGCCAGCGAGCTTTGCGTCCAGGCCACATGTGCCAGCCGCACCAGCCGTACTCCGGGGCTATAGGTCTGACGGTCCGGGTCGTATTCCAGCATCTGCTGGTTGGTCAGCGCCTGCAGCAGCCGGTAGAGCGTCGCCTTTGGAAATTCGCTGTCGGCCAGAAGTGTGGCGAAACGCACCGGGCCGCCGTATCCGGCCACCTGATCCAGCACCTTTAGCGCCTTGCCAACTGTTCCATCGCCTGCCATGCAGCCGACCCTCCCCTATTCCCGCCCCCGCCTGCACATCCGTACGGCGCGCACTGCCGCACCTCCCCGCGCGACCGCCCTGCCATGGCGCCGCAGGCAAAAGACTGTTGACAGTCTAGGCAGATTGCGGTGTAGTTTTCAATATATAAAACTAGGTTTCATTATTTGGAACCATTTCGGCAAGCGGGAGGCTGCCGGAACATCCACGCAAACGTACCTTAGGGAGGACACCATGCGTTTTACCACCACCTCGATGGCCTTGGCTCTGGCCGGATCGACGATGCTTGCCTCGGCGGCATCCGCGGAGTTGACAGGCGAGCTGAAGATCTTTCTGGACACCTCCAATCCCGCGCCCCGCGCCACGATGGAGAAGATGATCTCGGATTTCAGTGCGCTGCACCCCGGTCTGGACATCTCGACCACGGTGATCGACCGCGAGGCCTACAAGACGCAAATCCGCAACTTCCTGACCGCCGACAGCCCGGACGTGGCCACATGGTACGCCGCCAACCGCATGACGCCCTACGTCAAGGCGGGCCTTTTCGAGGATGTGTCCGACCTCTGGGCCGAACCGGAAATCGCGGAGAACCTCGCTTCGACCAAGGGCGCGATGACCATCGACGGCAAGCAATGGGGCGTGCCCTATACCTATTACCAGTGGGGCATCTATTATCGCAAAGACATCTATGAGGAACTGGGCCTCAACGAGCCAGCGAACTTCGATGAGATGAAGTCGAACTGCCAGGCCATCCTGGATTCGGGCCGCAAATGCTACACCATCGGCTCCAAGTTCCTGTGGACCGCGGGCGGCTGGTTCGATTACCTGAACATGCGCACCAATGGGTTCGACTTTCACATGCAACTGGCTGCCGGCGAGGTCGAATGGACCGATGACCGGGTCCGTCAGACCTTTGCCAACTGGCGCGAACTGATCGACATGGGCGCCTATGTCGACAACCACCAGAACTATTCCTGGCAGGAAGCGCTGCCGTTCATGGTCAACGGCGATGCCGCCGCCTACCTGATGGGCAACTTCGCCGTCGCCCCGCTGCGTGAGGCCGGGCTTGGCGACGATCAGCTCGATTTCTACCAGTTCCCGCCGATCAATCCGGACGTTGAACTGGCCGAAGACGCCCCGACCGACACTTTCCACATTCCCGCCAATGCCTCTAACAAGGAAGCCGCGCGCGAGTTCCTGCGTTACGTGGTCTCGGCAGATGTGCAGACCGAGATCAACAATGGCGCGAACCTCGGGCAGCTTCCGGTCAATGCCAGCGCCTCGGTGGATGACGACAAGTTCCTCAACGAGGGCTTCGCCATGCTCAGCAGCAACAGCCCCGGTGGCGTGGCCCAGTTCTTCGACCGCGACTACCCCGCCGAGATGGCGGCCGAAGCCATGCAGGGCCTTCAGGAGTTCATGGTTTTTCCCGACAATCTCGATGACATCCTGAACCGCCTCAACAAGGTTCAGGCCCGGGTCAACAAGTAAAACCACCCGGGGCCGGGCAGCATCGTGCCTGCCCGGCCCCGAGCGTTCAGGCGCGCGCTCCCGGCGGCGGCCCGTCCGCCCCCCCCCGGAGCCCGGCATTTGCCCCGTCGCGCACCCCGGAAAGGAGACAAGCCCATGACGACCGCCCCAGCTGTTCCCACCGTCAAGGCCCCGCGCCGAAGCTGGTACAAGCGTAACGAGATCGCGGTGACACCGTGGCTGTTCCTTGCCCCGGCCATGCTGTTTTTCGCCTTCTACGTCATCTGGCCGATATACCAGTCGATCGTGATTTCCTTTTACGATTGGGACGGGCTGGGCGAAGCGCGTTACGTGGGACTGGGCAACTATGTCGAACTGATGGACGACAGCGCCTTCGAAGTGTCGCTCTGGAACAATCTCAAATGGCTGTTGTTCTACCTGCTGGCCATTCCGGGCGGTCTGTTCATCGCCCTGTTCCTGAACCAGACCGTGACCGGCATTCGGATTTACAAGTCTCTGTTTTTCTTTCCCTTTGTCCTCAGCCAGGTGGTCGTGGGGCTGGTATTCTCGTGGTTCTACCTGCCCAACGAAGGCTTGCTGAATGGCATGCTCGGGCTTGTGGGCCTGGGACCCGTCAACGTACTGGGGGACCCGACACTTGCCACATACGGGATCATCGCCGCCGGCCTCTGGCCGCAGACGGCCTATTGCATGATCCTCTATCTGACCGGCCTGAATGCCGTGGACCCAGAGCAGATCGAGGCGGGGCGGCTGGACAATGCCAAGGGCTGGAAAATGCTGTGGTACATCATTATTCCGCAGCTCAAGCCGGCCACTTTCATCGCCTTTGTCGTTACCATCATCGGTGCGTTGCGGTCGTTCGACCTCATTTCCATCATGACCAATGGCGGCCCCTTCGGTCAGACAAGGGTTCTGTCGTTCTACATGTTCGAAAAGGCGCTGTCGGAATACGGCTTCCGCATGGGGTACGGGGCTGCCATCGCCGTGGTGCTGTTTTTCATCATGCTGATCTTCATCGCCTATTTCCTGTGGTCCATGTGGTCCGAAGAGAGAGGGCGCTGACATGTTTCCGACACCTATCGAGAAAACCTCGCGCAGCTGGCAGCTGACCTACCAATCCCTGCTGCCGCTGGCGCTGGTGATGTGGTTGCTGCCACTGATCGCCGTTGCCGTCTTTTCCATAAAGCCGGCGGTGGACTTCACCCAGGGCAATTACTGGGGGCTGCCCTCCTCCTTCGAGATGTTAACCAATTACGGGCAGGTCTTTTTCAACTCGGACATGCCACGCTACATGCTCAACTCTGTGCTGATCACGCTGCCGACGGTGGTGTGCGCCGTGGCGCTTTCGTGCCTCGCGGGCTTTGCGCTGGGGGTGTACAAGTTCAAGTCCAACATCTGGATTTTCTTCATGTTCGTGGCCGGCAACTTCGTTCCCTTCCAGATCCTGATGGTGCCGGTTAGGGATCTCACGCTCGACATGGGTCTTTACAATACGAAAACGGGCCTGGTGCTCTTCCACATCGCGTTTCAGACCGGGTTCTGCACGCTTTTCATGCGCAATTTCATTCGCGCCCTTCCCTATGAACTGATCGAGGCGGCGCGGGTCGAGGGCGTCGCGGAGTGGAAGATCTTCTGGTACGTGGTGATCCCGCTGATGAAGCCAGCGATTGCCGCGCTTTCGGTGCTGATCTTCACTTTCATCTGGAACGATTACTTCTGGGCCGTGGTGCTGACACAAGGCCCCGAGAGCCAGCCTGTCACGGCCGGAATCACCAGTTTCAACGCACAGTTCCGGGCCGCCTACCACCTGATGAGCGCAGGCTCGATCGTCGCCGCCCTGCCACCGGTGCTGATGTTCTTCCTGATGCAGAAACACTTCATCGCCGGGCTGACGCTGGGAGCTGTGAAGTGACGGAAAGCTGGCGGTTGGACGATGCGCGCCAGACGCTGGTGCTGACTTCGCGCGATGCGCGGTGCCCGCAGATCGTCTATTGGGGAGCACCGCTGCCGCCTGACGAAGACCTGGACGCGCTGGCGCAGATGGCCGAGCGGGATGTCACCGGCGGCATGCTCGACGAGACCCCGGAGCTGTCGCTATGCCCCGAGACCGCGCGCGGATTTCCCGGTCAGCCCGGTCTCGACCTGCGCGACCGGGACGGTGCGCCGCTGCGGCCCCTTTTCGTTCTGGAAGAGGCGGTGTAGGCAGAGCTGCACCTTACATTCCGCTGCGTGGACGGCGCCCTTGGCCTGACCTACAGCGCTCGCTTCACGCTCGATCCCGACACGCATGTGATCGAGGCCGAGGCGGAGTTGCATGCGGCAGAGCCGGTCCAGCTTCACTGGCTGTCGGCGCCTGTTTTCCCTGCCCTGCAGGACAGTGACGAGATGATCGATTTCTCCGGGCGCTGGTGCGGCGAGTTCCAGCTGAACCGGATCGGGTGGACACCGGGGATCCGTCTGCGCGAGAGCCGGACCGGGCGCAGCGGGCACGAACATTTCCCCGGGTTGCTGGTCGCGCAGCGCGGCTGCACCGAAGCGCAAGGCGAGGTGGCTGCCTTTCACTACGGTTGGTCGGGCGGTCACCGCATGGTCGCCGAAGAACTGCCGGACGGGCGCCGGCAGATTCAGTTCGGCCATGCCGCCGGCACGCAATCGGGAGCAGGTACGCAGTTTCGCACCGCGCCGCTTTATGCGGTTTATTCCGGGCATGGTTTCAACGGCGCGGCAGTCTCCTTTCAGCGCCACCTGCGCGACCGCATCGTCACGTGGACCAAAACGGGCCGGCCGCGCCCGGTGCATTACAATTGCTGGGAAGCGGTCTATTTCGACCACGATCTGCCGACGTTGAAAGACATCGCGACACGGGCTGCTGCATTGGGTGCCGAGCGTTTCGTGCTGGATGACGGATGGTTCGGGCGGCGGGACGACGATACCTCCAGCCTTGGCGACTGGACCGTGGACCCGCGCAAATACCCCGACGGTCTCGGCCCGCTGATCGAGCACGTGCAGGGCGCTGGCATGCGCTTCGGGCTCTGGGTCGAGCCGGAAATGACCAATCCAAACAGCGACACCTGCCGAACGCATCCCGACTGGGTCCTGGGCCCGCAAGACCAGCCGCTCGGACGCCAGCAGTACGTGCTGAACATGGCTTTGCCGCAAGTGCGGGACTACCTGTACGACTGCCTCGCGGCCCTGCTTGCCGCGCACCCCATCGACTACATCAAGTGGGATCATAACCGGGTGCTGCCTTATTCGGACGCAGCGCAGACGGAGGGCACCTATGCGCTGATCGACAGGCTGCGCCACGGCTTTCCGGAGGTCGAGATCGAAAGCTGCGCCAGTGGCGGCGGACGTATCGACTTTGGCATTCTCAAGCTCAGCCAGCGGGTCTGGCTGAGCGATAGCAACGACGCGCTGGAGCGGCTGAAGATTCAGCATAACGCGGCGTTCTTCCTGCCCAGCGCGGTCACCGGCAGCCACGTGGGTCCGCGCAGGTGCCACACCTCCGGGCGCACCCTCGATATCGCGTTTCGCGCCTGGGTCGCGGCGCAGCGGCACCTTGGGTTCGAGATGGACCCGCGCGAATTGACGGACCACGAAGCCCGCGTTCTGCGCGATGTGACCGGCTGGTGGAAAGAGAACCGCAACTGGCTGTTCGATGCGGATATCCTGCGGCTCGCGTCGGCGGACCCGGCCGTGATCGCCGAACAGCAACTGGCGCGCGACGGCAGCCGCTTCGTCGTCTTCGCCGGAAAAGCGGGGACGACGGCACAGATCGCCCCGCGCCCGCTGCGGCTGACCGGGCTGGACCCCAAGGCCCGCTACCGGGTCGCATTGCGCAACCGGGACGCGGCAAGCCTCCTGTCACGTTCGCCACTGGCGCTGAAGGACGGGCCTGTGACGCTCTCCGGCGCCGCGCTGATGCAGGCCGGGCTGTGCCTGCCCTGGAGCTTTCCCGAAACCATGTGGGTGCTGGAGGGGCAACGCCTGTGAGCCGAGCAAACAGATGTCCGCTGCGGCGGAGAGGACGTAAAGAGGACAGAATATGACAAGGACTGCGACGTTTCACGACCTGGAAGGCGCATCGATTTACATCACCGGTGGCGGTTCTGGCATTGGCGCGGACCTGACCGACGGTTTTCTCGCACAGGGTGCCAAGGTCGCTTTCATCGGCCGGTCTGACGCGAGCGCTTTCGTGGAAGCCATGGCGGAGAAGCACGGGCGCGCGCCCCTGTTCCTGCAGGGCGACGTCACCGATACCACACGCCTGCGCGCAACGGTGGCGGAAGCCGAAGAGGCGCACGGGCCGATCGATGCGCTGGTCTCCAACGCAGCCAATGACCAGCGTCACAACTGGCTGGAGCTGACCCCCGAGGACTGGGACAGGTTGCTGGCGATCAACCTCAAGGCATATTTCTTTGCGGCACAGGCCGTCGCCCCTGCGATGCAGGCGCGCGGAACTGGATCGATCATCAATTTCAGTTCGATCAGCTACATGATGGGCAATGCGGGTTATCCGGCCTACACGGCGGCCAATGGCGGCATTACCGCGCTGACCCGGAGCCTCGCGCGGGAACTCGGGCCTGACGGCATCCGCGTCAATGCGCTTGCTCCAGGCTGGGTGCTGACGCAAAAACAACTCGATAAATGGGCCACGCCGGAAGGACTGGCGGCGCATCTGGACCGGCAATGCCTGAAAACGCATCTGGAGCCGCAGGATATTGTCGATGCGGTGCTGTTTCTGGCGTCCAACACCAGTAAGATGATGACGGGTCAATGCATGGTCGTTGACGGTGGCGTCGTAACGACAGGCTGACACGAAAGAGATGACTTTGGAGATTGCACCGGATTGGATCGCCCTCGACTGGGGAACCAGCAACCTGCGTGCCTATGCCATGCAGGGGGCCAGCGTTCTGGCCCGCGCGGCATCGGGCGACGGCATGGGCAAGCTTGCGCCAGAGGATTTCGAACCGGCGCTGTTGCGGCTGATCGGTGACTGGCCCGGGGCATCGCGCCTGCCGATCATTGCCTGCGGCATGGTCGGCTCGCGGCAGGGCTGGGTCGAAGCGCCCTACCGCGGGGTGCCATGCACACCACTTGCCGAAACTCTAACCCGTGCCCCGGCGCGAGGCGATTTGCATGTGCAGGTCATCTCCGGCCTGTCGCAGAAAGAACCCGCTGATGTGATGCGGGGTGAAGAGACACAGATCGCGGGGTTCCTTTCGCTCAATCCGGGCTGGGACGGGGTACTGTGCATGCCCGGCACACATACCAAATGGGTATTGCTGAGCGCCGGTGAAGTGGTGAGTTTCCAGACGTTCATGACAGGGGAGCTTTTCGACCTGCTGTGCAACGCCTCGGTGCTGCGGCATTCGACGCAGTGCGAAGGATGGGATGACGCCGCATTTGCCGCCGCCGTCTCTGATGCGCTGGCCAAGCCGGAGCGGCTGGCATCGCGGCTCTTTTGTCTGCGCGCCACCGACCTTCTGACCGCCCCGCCGGCAGCGGCCACGCGCGCCGCGCTTTCGGGCTACCTGATCGGGGCGGAACTGGCCGCGGCGCGCCCCTACTGGCTGGGCCAGAACCTTGCATTACTCGGTACCTGCGCACAGGCGCGCGCTTATCGCGACGCGCTCGAAAGCCAGGGGGCTGCCGCGATGCTGGTCGATGCGGAACGCGCGACCCTTGCTGGGCTCACGGCTGCTTATCGATCTCAAAAGGCTGCAACATCATGACTTTACCCCTTATCGCCATTCTGCGCGGGATCACCCCGCCCGAAGCGGTGCCGGTCGCCCACGCCCTGATGGAAGCTGGCATCACCCAGATCGAAGTGCCCCTCAATTCGCCCGATCCGTTGGACAGCATCAGCCTGCTGGTCCGCGACTGCGGCGATGAGGCGCTGATCGGTGCAGGCACGGTATTGACGACCGCCGAGGTCGGAGAGGTCGCGGATGCAGGCGGAGGGCTCATTGTATCGCCCAATTGCGATGTGGAGGTCATCAGCGCCACCAAAGCGCGCGGCATGCAAAGCTGGCCGGGCATCTTCACCCCCAGCGAGGCCTTTACCGCCCTGAAGGCAGGCGCGGACGGGCTGAAGCTTTTTCCCGGTTCCATGGCAGGCCCTGGTGGCCTGTCGGCGATGCGCGCCATCCTGCCCAAAGGCACGAAGGTCTTTGCGGTGGGCGGCGCGGGCCCTGAGAACTTCACGCAATGGATCGCAGCGAGCGCCGACGGCTTCGGCCTCGGCTCGGCGCTTTACAAGCCCGGGATGACGGCGCGGGAGGTCGGTGACAAGGCCCGCGCCATCGTTGCCGCCTACGAGGCCGCGACATCATGACGGCGGCCGTTCACGATACGCGCTGTTGCTGCTTGGGTGAAGGGCCGCTCTGGCATCCGCTAACCGGGCAATTGTTCTGGTTCGATATTCTGGGCCGCAAGCTGATGACCCGTACCGCCTCCGGCCCGCGCGCCCTTGAATTCGACGAGATGGTCTCTGCCGCCGCGTGGATCGACGAGCGGCATCTGCTGATGGCCTCCGCAACCGGCTTGTGGCGCACCGATCTGCGGGATGGATCGCGTCGTCTGGTGTGCGCGCTGGAAGAGGATAACCCAGTCACCCGCTCCAATGACGGGCGGGCGGATCCTTGGGGCGGTTTCTGGATCGGCACCATGGGGATAAAGGCCGAGCCGCAGGCGGGCGCGATCTATCGCTACCATGAAGGGCGGCTTCAGAAGCTTTTCGCGGACATCACAATTCCCAACGCGATCTGCTTTGCGCCGGATCGTTCCGTTGCGTATTTCGCGGATACGCCGACGCAGCGGATCATGAAGGTCGCCCTTGACCGCGACGGCTGGCCAGATGGCGCGCCGCAGGTCTTTGTCGATCTGAGCGGGGAAGACCTGAACCCTGATGGAGCCGTCACAGATGCGGAGGGCAGGCTATGGGTGGCGCAATGGGGCGCGAGCCGGGTCGCGGCCTATGATGCCGGCGGCGGATATGTCACGGCGCTGGAGTTGCCAGCGCGGCAGGTCACCTGCCCGGCATTCGGCGGACCGGATTTTTCCACGCTCTTCGTGACCTCGGCGACAGAGGGATTGGATCAAGCATTCCTCGCCGAGGCACCGCAACAGGGCATGACCTTTGCGCTGACCGGCGTCGCGCGCGGCCTGCCTGAACCGAAGGTACTGGTATGACCCCCGCGCTCGGCGTTTGCTATTACCCCGAACACTGGCCTGAGAACATGTGGGGCAAAGATGCCGAGCGCATGGTCGCATCAGGGCTGACTTGGGTGCGTATCGGCGAATTCGCCTGGAGCCGCATCGAGCCTGCGCCCGGCCGCTTCGATTTTGACTGGCTGGACCGGGCAATCGCGGTGCTGGCGGAGGCCGGGCTGAAAATTGTGCTGGGCACGCCGACCTGCACCCCGCCGCGCTGGATGCTTGAGCAGTTTCCGGACATGCTGGCGTTGGATGCGACTGGGCACCCGAGGCGCTTCGGATCGCGACGGCACTATTGTTTCAGCCATGAAGGCTACCGTGCCGCCTCTGGCCGGATCGCCGAGATTCTGGGGGACCGCTACGGACAGGACCCGCGCATCCAAGCCTGGCAGATCGATAACGAATACGGCTGTCACGACACGGTCCTGTCCTACTCCGACAGTGCGCGCATCGGTTTTCAGCGCTGGCTAGAGGCGCGTTACGGCTCCATTGAGGCGCTGAACTCCGCTTGGGGCAACGTGTTCTGGTCGATGGAATACACGCGCTTTGACCAGATCGACCTGCCGAACCTGACGGTCACCCAGCCAAATCCCAGCCATGAGCTGGCCTTCCGGCGCTTCAGTTCGCACCAGGTGGCGGCCTACCACGAAGTGCAGGTCACAGCCCTGCGCGCGCGCACAAAGGCACCGCTCATCCACAATTACATGGGCCGGGTTCTGGATTTCGACCATTTCGCGGTTGGGGCGTCCATCGATATCGCCAGTTGGGACAGCTACCCGATCGGGTTCCTGTCGGACCGGATCGAGGCCACGCCCGAACATAAGGCGCGGTACCTGCAACAGGGCGACCCGGACATGCAGGCCTTTCACCACGATCTCTACCGTGCCGTGGGGCGCAATGGGCGCTGGTGGGTAATGGAACAGCAGCCCGGCCCGGTAAACTGGGCCCCTTTCAATGCTGCTCCCCTGCCCGGCATGGTGCGCCTTTGGACCTGGGAAGCCCTTGCCCATGGTGCCGAGGTGGTCAGCTACTTTCGCTGGAGGCAGGCCCCCTTTGCGCAGGAGCAGATGCACGCGGGGCTGCGCCGACCGGACGACGCAGCTGCTCCCGGCCTTGCGGAAGTCGAAACCGTCGCTTCTGAAATCGCGCAAATGCCGCAGATCTCCTGCGCGAGCGCCGACGTGGCGCTGATCTTCGATTATCCATCCGACTGGACATGGCAAACCCTGCCGCAAGGCGCGGATTTCAGCTATTTCCGCCTGATGCTCGATGCCTACCGCGCCTTGCGCCGGCGCGGGTTGTCGATCGACATCCTGCCCTCCTCCACAGGAGACCTTGATGGCTACAAGCTGGTTCTTGCACCGGGTCTGGCGCGGGTGCCGGACGCGCTGCGCGCGGCGCTGGGTCAGACCACCTGTCTGCTGGGCCCGCGCACAGGCGCGGTGACGGACGAGCTGACCATTCCCAACCCGATGGGACCGACACTGCCAGGCCTCGACATTACCGTGGCGCGGGTGGAGAGCCTGCCGCCGGGGGCCGAGCGCCCGGTAGCGGGCGGCGGCGCGGTACGGCATTGGGTGGAAACGCTGGAGGGCGATGCCGAGGAGCTGATGCGATACGACGATGGCGCGCCACTGATGGTCCGTCACGAGCGACTGCACTACCTTGGCGGCTGGCCGGATGAAAAACTCTGGGACCGGATCGTGAACGATCTCTGCGCCGGTTGCGGCCTGACAACGGTTGTCTTACCCGAAGGGGTACGTGTGCGCGCCACGCAAGATCACCTATTCTACTTCAACTACGGTACGGAAGACGTTGAAATAGATGACATTCTGCTGCCGCCAGCTGGAGTTTTCTGGCAACCGAGAAACTAATCAGACCGACAAGACTCCCATCAGCGCATCGCGGGTCAATGCACTCTTGGCGCCTTCCAGTTCGATCTTGCCGCGTTTCATGACGTAGATGCTGTCAGCGAGATCGTAGCCGAAATCGAAATACTGCTCGACCAGAAGGATCGCCATATCTCCTTGATCGCGCAAATAGGCGATCACACGTCCGATCTGCTGGATGATGTTGGGCTGGATGCCCTCGGTCGGTTCATCCAGCAGCAAAAGCTTGGGCCGGGTCACCAGCGCGCGCCCGATCGCCAGTTGCTGTTGCTGCCCTCCGGAGAGATCGCCCCCACGCCTGCCTTTCATTTCCTTGAGGACCGGGAACAACTCAAAAATCTCGTCGGGTACGCGATGTTCGGATTTCGGCAGGCAGGCAAACCCGGTCTCAAGGTTTTCCTGCACCGTCATCAGGGGGAAAATCTCGCGTCCCTGCGGAACATAGGCAATGCCCTTTTGCGCCAGCGCATGAGCAGGCAGCACGCCGAGTTTTTCGTCGCGGAAAGTCACCTCGCCGCCCGCGCGCGGATGGGTGCCGGCAATGGCGTTAAGAAGCGAGGTCTTGCCCACGCCATTGGTTCCCATCAGGCAGCAGACCTCGCCTGCCCGCGCCTCGAGTGTGATGCCGTTGAGGATCTGGCTCTGCCCGTACTTCAGGGTGAGATCGCGGACCGTCAGCATGGCTTAGCGCCCCAGATAGACATCGATCACCTCCTGATTGCTGGTCACGTGGTCAAGCGAGCCTTCGGCCAGGACCGACCCTTCGTGCAGCACGGTAACCTTGCAGTTGAGGCGGCGCACGAATTCCATGTCGTGCTCGACAACTACGACGGCCCGGGTTTTCGCCGCTTCGACGAGAATCGCGGTGGTGTGGTCACGTTCAGCCGCCGTCATCCCGGCGGCAGGCTCATCCACCAACAAAAGGCGCGGGTCCTGGGCCAGCAGCATGCCGATCTCCAGCCATTGCTTCTGGCCGTGGCTGAGTTCTCCGGCAATGCGCGGCAACTGTTCCGTCAGGCCGATTTCCTCGGCAAGCTTTTCGATCTTTGCCGCCGCCTGCCGGTTCTTGCGATAGAACAGAACATCGAAGGGGCCGCGTTTGTTTTTCAGGGCCATGGCGAGATTTTCGCGCACGGTCTGCGCCTCGAAAACGGTCGGGCGCTGGAACTTGCGGCCGATGCCCGCGCGTGCGATCTGGCTTTCGGACATCTTCAGCAGCGAGCGGTTGCGCTCACCCCATATCACGCTGCCTTCATCGGGGCGCGTCTTGCCGGTAACGATATCCATGAAGGTGGTTTTGCCGGCCCCGTTCGGACCTATGATGGCGCGCATCTCGGCCGGACCGATCTGGAAACTGAGGTTGTTGATCGCCTTGAACCCGTCGAAGGAGACGGAGACACCTGAGACCTCGAGGAGCGTGGAGTGCGTGGTCATGGTTTGCGCACCACATAATCGATCAACCCGCCGATCCCCTTGGGCGCAAAGAGCGTCACCAGCACGAAGGATACACCCAGCAGGACGAGCCACCAGTCGGTCCAGAGGATCGTGTAGAAGCCAAGGTTGACGTCGGGCGCGCCGCCGCCCGTGAACCAGCTGGAGAGCAGCGAGACAAAGGCTGCCCCGATGACCGCGCCGTAGAGCCGCCCGCGCCCGCCGATGGCCACCCAGACCGCCAGGTAGATCGAGGCGATCGGGGCGATCTCCGCCGGGTTGATGATGCCAGCCTGGGGGTAATAGAGCGCGCCGGCTATGGCGGCGATGATGGCCGTGCCGGTGAAGACGGTCAGCTTGTATCCCTCCACGTCATAGCCCAAGAAACGCACGCGCGCCTCGTCGTCTCGGATGCCGCGCAGTACCGAGCCGAACTTGCCAGAAACCATCCAGGCGCAGAGGATGTAACCGAGCGCGAGAGCCACGGCCGAGGCCCAGAAGAACCAGATCGAGATGCTGGCCTGGCTGATGTCCCCGGCACCGGGGATGTTCTGCAGGCCCGACAGGCCATTATTGCCGCGCAGGCCGCTGTCGTTCTGAAAGAGATAGAGCGCAAGGGCGAGTGTCATGGCCTGGGTAAGGATGGACAGGTAAACGCCGGTGACGCGGCTGCGGAAGGCCAGCCAGCCGAAGATCAGCGCCAGCAAACCCGGCACCAGCACGACCAGCGCCAGTTGCGCGGCGAGACTGTCTGCGAACATCCAGATGGGCGGGATCTCGGAGCCGCCGACAACACCGAAAATCTGCGTGCCGATGGCGTCCTGCACCTCGAGTGGCGTCGGCGGCAGCGCGGCGTTTTCCAGCGATCCGATGACGATGTCCTTGGTGCGCTCGTACATGAGCCACATGCCGATCATGTAGCCACCAAGACCAAAGAACGCGAAATGTCCGAGGCTGAGGATGCCACAGTACCCCCAGACCAGATCCATGGCCAGCGCCACGAGGCACAGGCACAGCGTCTTGCCCAGCGTCTTTACGAAAGAGGTGGAAATGAGCCCGGTGCCGGTCGCCTCCGCCATCAGCGTCACACCGAGAGTGAAGAGCGCAAGGCAGGCAAGGAAGATCAGCACCGACGGATGTCGCTGGACGATCGACCGGCGCTGGGGCTCTGCCCCGCCGCTGCGCGGCCCCCCGGGATATTTCTGGTCCAAAGAAGCCATGGGTCAGTCTCCCGCCGCGCGGCCCTTGAGCGCGATGATGCCGCGGGGCCGGAACTGAATGAAGAGGATGATGAAGAGGATCATGTAGGTCTGGGCCGCAAGCGTGTTTGACGGATTGAACCATTCGATCAGCTTTTGCAGGTTGCCGATCATCGTCGCCCCGAGCAGCGTGCCCCAGATGTTGCCGACGCCACCGACGACGACCGTCATGAAGCTTTGCACGATATAGTCCGAGCCCAGTTCGGAGGTAACCTTGGCATAAAGGCCGATGGCGACCCCGGCGATACCGGCGATGCCCGAGCCGAGCCCGAAGGTAAGCATGTTGATCCGGGCGGGATTGATGCCCATGGAGGCGGCCATTTTCGGGTTTTGCGTCACCGCGCGCACCTCGAGACCGAGCCGGGTCCGGTTGAGGATGAAGAGCAGCAGGAACAGAAACGCCACGCCCAGCACAAAGATGGCGATGCGGATGTAGCTGATGGAGACCACGTCGTTGAGCACCCATGCGCCGTTGAGCCAGTCCGGCGAGGTCAGCGGCCGGGCCTGCGTGCCGAAGATGTTCTTGGCAATCTGTTGCAGAGCGATGGAGATGCCGAAGGTGGCCAGCAGAGTTTCCAGCGGGCGTTTGTAGAGATGGCGGATCACCAGCCGCTCCATCGCCACCCCGGCCGCGAAGGTCACCGCGAAGGCCAGCGGCAGCGCCACCAGCAGCGAGAGCGTGTAATCGGTGATGAAAAGCTGCACCACGTAGCCGGTATAGGCGCCCATCATGATGAATTCGCCATGCGCCATGTTGATGACACGCATGACGCCGAAGGTGATGGCCAGCCCGATCGCCGCGAGGAAGTAGATCGAGGCCAGCGAAATTCCGTCGAGCAGCAGGTCGAGGCTCTGGTAGAAGCCGACGCGTGTTTCGATGGCGTCGAGGGTGTCGCGCGCAGCATCGGTCACTGCCGGGTCCGGTTCGTCGAAGACTTCGACTATGGCAAAGTCTCGCTTCTGCACGGAGTCAGACCAGTCGCGCTGTGCCAGCGGCGGCGAGAAAGGTGGTACCTTGCCGGCTGCCGCGAGACGGTCGTAGGCCGCGCGGCGGCGGGCATCGGTGTTCAGCGCGGCAACCGGCGTGCCCGCGACCTCACCGTCTTCGATGTTCTGCTCCAGCGCCGTGCGCAGCGACGCGCGGGTCACCGGTTCAGGCATGACACCGGCAGATACCAGCAGCGGCTCCGCAAGATCGGTCGGGTAGTCCGGATCATCCGGCAGCAGTCGTCGGGCCACGTTCGCGTCATCCGGCACATTGGCCGCCACCTGCAGACGGGTGGACAGAAT
>JBFFFS010000022.1:0-19721 GCA_041557855.1 Roseobacter sp.
CGAATTGGTCTGACACCACCTTCGTTTCTGGTCGCGTCCGCTCCCTTAATTGATCCAATTGATCTGGCTCAACGACAGCATCGGATAATGCGGCCAATAAAGAGGCGCTTGTTGCCGAACCAGAGTCGGTATCGCGTGGTGCAGCAAGCGGAGGAACTGGGCTGAATAGGTTTCAGAGTTTCAAAACCAAAACTCTACCAAACTCTGCATCCTTAGCCAAATCCGGGAAAGGAGTGCATGACATGTTCTCAAAAATATTGGTTCCCTGCGACTTAACCTACGGGAACAGTGAATGGCTGAATCCATCCATTTGGTCTGCTTGGGACCTAGCGGAAAGGTACAATGCCCATGTGACGTTCCTGACGGTCGTACCTGAGAACCTGATCAAGGGTTTCTACCCAGATGTCTACGAGGAACGCGTGGCAAATGATGCATTAGAGAAGCTTCAAGGCATTGTCGGAGACCTTCTTCCAGAAACTCCGCGAGTAGACTGCATTGTTCGTGAGGGAGGCATTTGTGCTGAGATCATCGACGTGGCAAAGGAACTCGGCGTGGACCTCATCGCCATGGCCTCCCATGGCCCGATGATCCGCGATTATCTTCTGGGTTCGAACGCGACGCATGTTGCATTGCATGTCCCATGTTCGGTGCTCATTCTTCGTCCAAAATGATCCTTTGGATTGGAAGGTCGCCGCCATGCCTCGCGGGCGAGATCGCGCCGGACTATTTTGATCCGATGGCGGTGGATCCCGAACAAGCGCGGGACATGGCGCGATGGCGAAAGTTGGAACTTGCGCGACCGCGCACCGAACGCCAAGCGCTCAGCGTCAGGGACCGTGCAGCCGTGGGAACGGCGGTAGCTGAGCATCTGCGAGAGTTGTTTTTCACGGGCTTTGACGGTGCGCAGCGCAGGGTGGTCTCGGGCAATTGGCCAATCAAGGGGCAGCCCGATCTGCGGCCGCTGATGGCCGACCTGCACGCGGCAGGTGTCACAATTGCTTTGCCTTTGGTCGAACACGAGGGCGCGCCGCTTGTTTTTCGCCGCTGGACCCCCGACACGATCATGGTGCGGGGGGATTGGAGCATTCCCGTCCCGCCGCCGGAGGCGGACGCGCTGACACCCGACATAACGCTTGCACCCGTTGTGGGCTGGGATAGCGACAGCTTCCGGCTTGGCTACGGGGGCGGCTATTTCGACAGAACGCTGGCGGCGTTGACCCCGCGGCCCTTTACCATCAGAATCGGGTTTCACTCCGCCCGCCTGACAACGATTTCCCCAAAACCTCACGATATCCCTCTGGACGTCATCCTGACCCAAGAGGGCGTGCAATTGTCTAGGCAAACACCATGAGCAGCACCGCAGCGCAGATGCGCGCCTGGCGCGGCCCGGCACTTCTCACATTCGGCTTTCGCCCCTTCTTCCTAGGGGCTGCGGTCTGGGCCGCGCTGATCATGGCGCTCTGGGTGCCAATGTTGTCTGGTTCGCTGACATTGCCGACGGCATTTGACGCGGTGTCATGGCACGCACATGAATTCCTGTTCGGCTATCTCTCGGCCGTTATTGCGGGGTTCCTGCTGACGGCGGTGCCGAACTGGACCGGGCGGCTGCCGATTGTCGGCTGGTCGTTGGGCGGGCTGGTTGCGCTCTGGGTAGCGGGTCGTTTTGCGATAGGTTTTTCGCTGCTGTTGCCGGGTCTTGTGGTCGCCATCGTCGACCTTGCGATGCCTATAGCACTGGGTTTTGTTCTCGCCCGCGAGATTGTCGCGGGAAAAAATTGGAAAAACCTCATCGTTCTTGGCATGCTGGCCGTGTTTACGCTGGCGAACGCGCTGTTTCATTGGGAGGCCGCGAATGGCTCCTCTGCCGGGCAAGGCTATGGTGTGCGCCTGGGGCTTGGCGCTGGTGTGATGATGATCGCCGTGATTGGCGGGCGGATCGTGCCGTCTTTCACGCGCAATTGGCTGGTCAAACGCAGTGATGGACATCTGCCGACACCGCCGATGAAGAAACTCGACAAGGCTGCGCTTCTGTTGCTGCTGGCGGCGCTTGTGCTTTGGGTCGCCTTGCCGGGTCACCGGGTCGCCGGTTCCGCGCTTCTTCTGGCGGGGGGGGCGCATGCCCTCCGTCTGGCAAGGTGGGCCGGGCATCGCACAGGACCCGAGCCGCTGGTTGCCGTTCTGCACGTCGCCTATGCCTTCGTGCCCATAGGGGCTCTCGCCATCGCCGCGGAAACACTCCAGCCGGACATCTTCGGGGTGGCGGCGGCACAGCACCTGTGGATGGCCGGGGCAATCGGGCTGATGACGCTGGCCGTGATGACCCGTGCCACGCTGGGGCATACGGGCCAGCCGCTAACGGCGGGGATCGGAACGGTTGGCATATATGCTGCTGTGATCGTCGCGGTTCTGGCTCGGGTGGGAGCGGGTGCCTGGCCGTCCGAAGCAGACTGGCTGCACCTGGTCGCGGGCCTTGGCTGGATCACGGGCTTCGGCGGGTTCGTCATCGTTTACGGACCTCTGCTGCTGCGATTGCCGCCGGACAAGCGAGCCAGAGGATAGGGATGTGGGCTGGTTGGAATTTGCCTTGGCCTGGGCGGGCTTTCTGGTCACCCATTCGCTCCCTTTGCGCCCTCAGATGCGACCGTGGTTGCAGGCAGAGTTGGGCCAACGCGGGTTCATGATTGCCTATTCTGCTTGTTCGCTGGCCGCGCTGGTCTGGCTGATCGGGGCTGCCGGGCGCGCGCCTGTAGTTCTGTTGTGGAACTGGGCACCGTGGCAGGCGCATGTGCCAATCGCTGTGATGCTGCCCGTCTGTGTGATACTGGCCCTTGCCATAGGGCGGCCGAACCCGTTTTCCTTCGGCGGCGCGCAAAACGACCGCTTTGATCCAGCGCACGCTGGAATTGTTCGGTTAACGCGGCACCCGATACTTCTCGCATTGTCGCTTTGGGCATTGGCGCATGTCGTGCCCAATGGCGATCTGGCTCATCTGCTCTTGTTCGGATTCTTCGCAGTCTTCGCCGGAATCGGCAGGCGTCTTATTGACCGCCGGCGGCAGCGTGACATGGGGGAGGAGTGGCAACTTCTGCATGCCGAGATCACGTCCGGCCTCCGGCATGCCAGACCGATGTCCTGGGCCACGGCGGTGGCCCGCGGAATTGCCGGTGTCATGATTTATGTTGGCTTGATCTGGATGCATCCGTGGCTATTCGGTGCCAGCCCGCTGGGATGAGAAGAACCGTGTTTGATCCAAGTCAAAGAGTGCTTGCCGAGATCGGCTACACTATCTTATGCAGTTTATGGACGGAACCCATTCAAATGAAAACGCTTCGGCAAATTCTGGAAGAGAAGGGTACCGAGGTCTTCAGTGTCACGCCTGAGGCCACCGTCCTCGATGCGATCAAGGCGATGGCAGATCATGACATCGGGGCGCTTGTTGTTCTGGATGGCGAGATGTTGGTCGGGATCGTCACCGAGCGGCACTACGCGCGAAGGGTCTTTCTGAAGGGTAAATCCTCTCCGAAAACCAAAGTCAGGGACATCATGACAACCCCAGTAGTCTGCGCCGATCCCGGCCAGTCAACCGATCAGGGTCTGGCGTTGATGACGGAAAGGAAGATACGCCATTTGCCGGTTATCAGTGAGAACCGGGTTATTGGCATTGTCTCGATCGGTGATCTGGTAAAAAGCAAGATTAGCGACCAGCGCTTCGTGATCGACCAGCTGGAGCGATATATATCTGGCTAGCGATCGCTCTTGCGGTGCCCACGTCAACAGTGACGTAGCGCGTCTTTTTGAGCCGGTTTGCGCCAGATCAAGGTATTCCCCGATTTGGCGTGTAAGATGTGCATGTGCAACATACGAGGGAGTGTCGTACCATGACGTCAAGCTTGTTCGAGACACGATAGGTGCCTTCGAAGAGCGCATGGCGCTCAGGCGGCGAATGTTGAGCGTCACCGGTTTCAGGCTTCCGAAACGGCGTATCCCGCAGAAAGTGGAAGACAGAATTCGTAACAGCATCATCAACTGCTACGAGTGCAAAAACGGAGACACCTGCGCAAGCTGGCTGACGACAGCGGAGGATGGCGTGCCACCACCTTCGTTCTGTCTGAACCGGGACACGGTCCTGCGTTTGAGGGCTAACGGCTACACAAAGGAACTGGGCGCATGACCATCCGCGAGGCACTTGGCAGCTTTTACGCTGTTCGCGACGCGCGGCTTGGCCAGATGGGAGACATGCGTGAGATCACCGGAGCGATGACGGCGCTTGAACGAGGGCTTTGCGGAGACTCGGAGCTTCATTCAGCAGTGATCAGGTGTTTGAATTGTCGGAATGGCGATGCCTGCAAGGCTTGGCTGGTAAAAGCCGAGCACGGTGCGCAGCCACCGTCGTTCTGTCCGAACGCGGCGCTGTGTGACGGGCTAAGACAGCTCTGAAATCACTTTACGTGCCGAGTAGTCCTCGATCCAGGTCTTGGCCGCAACTGCCCGCGGCAGGCCCAGCGTGCAGATCGCCAAAAACGCCACCTGCTTGAGTGCCGCATCCTCGATGCCCTCGGTCTTTGCGCGGCGACTGTGCGAGTGGATTGCCCCTTCTGAAGCCGCCCCGATCGCAAGAGCCAAGTTCACAAACCGTTTTCCCGGTCCGTCAACGGACCCGCCTCGGCGCAGGCTGCGCCGGGCATTGATTTGGTCATTGGACGTTTCTCACGTTGTATGGTCATCGATCAAGGGATTGGGCTTTGCGAACCGGGCTAGATCCTCGGGATCCGTGATTGTGATATGGTTCGAGGAGACCTTCACGCCGTAGGGCTCAAGGCCTTTGAAGGCGCGGCTCAGGTTTTCCGGGGTCATGCCGAGATAGGAGGCCAGACGCCTTTTCTCCATTTTCAGGTCGAATTCGGTCGACGCGGTCCGCGCCTGCTGACGCAGGATGTAATTAGCCAACCGCTCCAGCGATGTGCGCAGTTTCAAATCCTTGGCGTTCTTGATGACCGACCGATAGCATTGTGCTAGTTCAGTCACGATGGCCCGCGCAAAGGCGGGATCCTTGGAAAAGATCTGCCGCACATCCTTGGAAGAAACCAACGCGATACGGCTTCTTTCCAGCGTACGGGCGGACATCAAATAAGGTAAATCGTTGATGGTTGCTGCAAGGATGAAGGTCGAGATGGGCCGCACCGTGGCCATGGAACTCTCGCGGCCATTCCACGACGTATACAGATCGACAGACCCAGTCAGAACGACATGCAGGAAATCGGGCCGGTGTTCTTCGTGGATCAGGTCGATTCGTGGCGGGAAATTCTGCACATAGGCTCCCCGCATCAAGGCATCGAAATTCGCCTCCTCCATCTCCGCGAACAGCTTGAGTGCGCGGATGTCTTCTTTGTACGAAGCAGACATGAAGACTTCGCAGCTCCCGTGCATTTTTGACATAAGTTTTATCAATAATTGACAAATGTCAATCGATAGCATGACCTCTGCCGGGCCCGGCCTTGATCGCCGCGCGCACCGAATTGATTAATCTTCATAACATATTTGTTTCGCTGAATTTTTTGGTATTTTTGATCCAGATCAAGCACCGTTCAGGCGACTTCCTCCACATCTGTCCGCAAGCCCGCGAAGGGCATTCTTGCCGTACAGATACCAGGAGGACATGTCATGGACAGTGCCGGAACCGTCCCAAGATCAGACCAGAACAGAGCCCTCGCGCTCAGCACGATCGCATTCACCGCCTGCTTTGCGGTCTGGACCATATTTTCGATCATCGGGGTCGGCATCAAGGCCGAGCTTGGTCTCAACGAGGCTCAGTTCGGCCTATTGGTGGCAACACCGATTCTGACCGGCTCGATCTCACGGCTTTTTCTGGGGGTCTGGACTGAGAAATACGGTGGACGTCTGATATTCACCGTGCAGATGCTCCTGACGGCGCTGGCCACATGGGCTCTGACGTTCGCATCAACCTACATCATGTATCTGGTCGCGGCGCTCGGCATCGGTCTGGCCGGCGGCTCCTTCATCATTGGCGTGGCCTATGTCTCGCGGTTCTATGATGCGGGCCATCAGGGGACGGCGCTCGGCATCTTCGGGGCAGGCAACGTGGGGGCCGCGGTCACCAAGTTCGTCGCCCCCTTTGTCATGGTGGCCTACGGTTGGCAGGGTGTCGCGCATGTCTGGGCGATTGGGCTGGCGATCATGGCCGTCATCTTCTTCCTGTTCGCCAAGGACGACCCGGAACTGGTTGCGCGGCGTCAATCCGGCGTCAAAGCGCCGAGCCTCACGCAGCAGTTTGCACCGCTTCGGAACCTCCAGGTCTGGCGCTTCTCGCTCTATTATTTTTTCGTCTTCGGCGCCTTCGTGGCACTGGCTCTCTGGATGCCGCACTACCTGATCGATGTCTACGGGCTCGACGTCCGTACGGCCGGTATGGCGGCTGCGGCGTTCTCCCTGTCGGCCTCGCTCTTCCGCGCCTATGGCGGACATCTCTCCGACGAGTTCGGCGCCCGCGCGGTGATGTACTGGACCTTCGGGTTCAGCCTCGTGCTGCTCTTCATGCTGTCCTACCCGCCGACGGACTATGTGATCCAGGGCAAAAACGGCCCCATCACCTTCTCCACCGAGATGGCGCTCTGGCCGTTCATCATAACGCTCTTTGTCCTTGGCTTCTTCATGAGCCTCGGCAAGGCGGCCGTATTCAAACACATCCCCGTTTATTATCCGCACCATGTCGGCGCGGTCGGCGGTCTTGTAGGCATGATCGGCGGCCTCGGGGGGTTTGTCCTGCCGATCGGCTTCGGTGCCCTGCTTGAATTGACGGGGATCTACACAAGCTGCTTCGCGCTCCTGTTTGCGCTGGTTGCGATTGCACTCGGCTGGATGCACCTGTCGGTGCGCGCAATGGAACGGGCGGCGCATGGTCACGCACTTGATGCGCTCCCTGAGCTTCCTGAAATGCAGGAGATTCACTCACCTGAGAAAACGGCCATGCCACGGACGCTTACCGAGTGGCAGCCCGAGGATTCCGACTTCTGGCAACAGAAAGGTCGCGCCGTCGCCCGCCGCAATCTGTGGATTTCGATTCCGGCGCTGCTCCTGGCCTTTTCCGTCTGGATGGTCTGGTCGATGGTTGTGGCCCGCTTGCCCTCTATCGGGTTCGACTTCAGCTCGTCCCAGCTGTTTTGGCTAGCTGCCCTGCCGGGCCTGTCGGGCGCGACTTTGCGCATCTTCTATAGCTTCATGGTGCCGATCTTTGGCGGCAGGCTTTGGACGACTTTGTCAACGGCATCGCTGCTTCTGCCGGCAATCGGGATCGGCTACGCCGTTCAGAACCCAGAAACGGCCTATCTGATCTTCCTCGCTCTGGCGCTTCTGTGTGGCCTCGGTGGCGGCAACTTCGCCTCCTCCATGGCTAACATCGCCTATTTCTTCCCGAAAGCGGAGAAGGGCAATGCGCTGGCACTGAATGCGGGCCTCGGCAACCTCGGCGTCTCGGTCATGCAGTTCCTCGTTCCGATCGTGATCACTGCCGGTGTATTCGGTGCCATGGGCGGATCGCCCGTCACTCTGGATGATGGCAGCCAGCTCTGGATGCAGAACGCTGGCTTTGTCTGGGTGCCCTTCATCCTCGTCGCCACGGCGGCAGCCTGGCTTGGCATGAACGACATTGCCGACGCGAAGGCCAGCTTCCGCGATCAGGCGATCATCTTCAGCCGCTTCCACAACTGGGTCATGTGCGTGCTCTACACCGGCACCTTCGGCAGCTTCATCGGCTACTCCGCTGGGTTCCCGCTGCTGACACGGCTGATGTTCCCGGAAGTGAATGCTTTGCAGTACGTGTTCCTCGGACCCCTCGTCGGGGCGCTGAGCCGTGCGGGCACAGGCTGGATCAGCGACCGTTTCGGCGGCGGGCGGGTCACCTTCTGGACTTTCGCCGGCATGATCATCGCGGTCTTCGGGGTGATCTCCTTCCTACCGTCGGACGGGCAGGGGGGCAGCTTCATGGGTTTCTTTGCCTGCTTCATGGCCTTGTTCTTCCTGACAGGCGTGGGGAACGCCTCCACCTTCCAGATGATCCCCGCGATCATGGGACGCGAGATCCCGCGCCTGATGCCGGATCTCGACGCGGTGGCAAGCCGCAGGCAGGCCGAACGCGAAAGCGCTGCCATCATCGCCTTCACCTCGGCGATTGCGGCTTACGGGGCGTTCTTCATCCCCAAACTCTACGGCACGTCGATTGCCATGACAGGAGCCCCAAATGGCGCGCTCTGGGCCTTCCTCGGCTTCTACGTGATCTGCCTGATCGTGACCTGGGTCTACTACACCCGGCCCGGCGGGCTCCTCCATGACATCGAACGCGGTCGCCGCTCGGACGCCGCTGCGCAACCTGCTGAATAAGAAAGGACGCCAAATGAGCCACCTGCTCGACAGATTGAACTTCCTCCAGTCCAAGGACCTTGAACAGTTTTCCGATGGCTTTGGCAAAGTCACCCGCGAGAACCGCGATTGGGAAGACACATACCGCAACCGTTGGCGTCACGATAAGGTCGTGCGCTCCACACATGGGGTGAACTGCACCGGGTCGTGCAGCTGGAAGATCTACGTGAAATCCGGGATCGTAACCTGGGAGACGCAACAGACCGACTACCCGCGCACGCGGGCGGACCTTCCGAACCACGAACCCCGCGGCTGTGCCCGCGGCGCAAGCTACAGCTGGTATCTCTACAGCGCCAACCGGGTGAAGAACCCGCTGGTCCGCGGGCGGCTGATGAAGGTCTGGCGCAAGATGCGCGAAACCATGAGCCCGATCGAAGCCTGGACCAAGCTGCAGGTCGATCCGATCCTGCGGGCCTCTTACGTCGAAACCCGCGGCAAGGGCGGCTTCGTCCGGGCCACATGGGACGAAGCGACCGAGATCACAGCTGCAGCCAACGCCTACACGGCCAAGACCTACGGCCCCGATCGCGTGTTCGGCTTCTCCCCGATCCCGGCCATGTCGATGGTCAGCTACGCCGCCGGCTCGCGCTACCTGAGCCTTATGGGCGGCGTCTGCATGTCGTTCTACGACTGGTATTGCGACTTGCCCCCCGCGTCGCCGATGACATGGGGCGAGCAGACCGACGTGCCTGAGTCCGCGGACTGGTACAATTCGGGCTACCTGCTGCTCTGGGGCTCGAACGTGCCGCAGACGCGGACGCCGGACGCGCATTTCTACACCGAGGCGCGCTACAAGGGCACCAAGTCAGCCGTTATATGTCCGGACTATTCCGAGGCCGCCAAGTTCGGCGATGTCTGGCTGAATGCCAAGCAGGGCACCGATGCAGCCTTGGCCATGGCCTTTGGGCACGTGATCCTGCGCGAGTTCCACCTTGATCGTCAATGCGAGTATTTCGAGGGGTATACCCGCAAGTACTCCGACTTCCCGATGCTGGTGAAACTGGACGAACGCGACGGCAAGCTCGTCCCCGGCCGCTTCCTTCGCGCCGACGATCTGGACGGCAAACTCGGAGAAGAGAACAATCCCGAATGGAAGACCGTCGCCTTTGACGAGAAATCCAAAGGGCTTGTCGCCCCCAATGGGTCGGTCGGCTATCGCTGGGGCGAAGACGGGCAGTGGAACCTCGAAGAAAAGGCACACGAGGCGGACACCAGCCTGAAGATGTCCTTCGTTCTGGAAGAAGACCATGACGATGTGGTCGGCGTTGATTTCCCCTATTTTGGCGGGGAGGCGTACGGTCAGTTTGCGACCGACGCCGATCACCCCAACGTGCTGACCCGCAACATCCCCGTCAAGAAGATCAAGACGGCGGATGGCCAGATTTCCGTGGCCACGGTTTTCGATCTGTTTTGCGCCAACTACGGTCTGGATCGTGGACTGGGCGGGGACTGGGTCACCTCGGACTATGCCGATGACATGCCCGGCACCCCTGCCTGGGCGGAAAAGATCACTGGCGTGCCCGCCGACAAAATCATCCATGTCGCCCGGGAATTCGCGGACAATGCCGAGAAGACACAAGGCAAGTCGATGATCATCATCGGTGCCGCGATGAACCACTGGTTCCACATGGACATGAACTACCGTGGTGTCATCAACATGCTGGTGATGTGCGGCTGCGTCGGCCAGTCCGGTGGCGGTTGGGCGCATTACGTGGGGCAGGAAAAACTACGCCCGCAGACCGGCTGGCAACCTCTGGCCTTTGCGCTCGACTGGAACCGTCCGCCACGCCACATGAACTCGACCAGCGCGTGGTATGCGCATACCGATCAGTGGCGTTATGAAACGCTTGAGGCCTCGGAGATATTGTCGCCGACGGCCCCCGAGGGCGATTGGGACATCAGCCTGATCGATTACAACATCCGTGCGGAACGCATGGGCTGGTTGCCCTCAGCACCACAGCTCAAGACAAACCCGCTGGAGGTCGCAAAGGCCGCGAAGGACGCTGGCAAGGAAATCCCGGCTTATGTGGCCGAGAACCTCAAGTCGGGCGATCTGGAAATGTCCTGCGAGGACCCGGACAACCCGACCAACTGGCCACGCAACCTGTTCGTCTGGCGCTCCAACCTGCTTGGCTCCTCCGGCAAGGGCCACGAGTACTTCCTCAAGCACCTACTCGGCACCGACCACGGCGTCATGGGCAAGGACCTGGGCGAAGACGGTCGCCAATTGCCCAAGGAAGCCAAGTGGCATGAAGACGCGCCGCGCGGCAAGCTGGACCTGCTTGTGACCATCGACTTCCGGATGAGCACCACGGCGGTCTACTCCGACATCGTCCTGCCGACGGCCAGTTGGTACGAAAAGGACGACATGAACACGTCGGACATGCACCCCTTCATCCACCCGCTGCAGGCGGCCGTGGACCCGGCCTATGAAAGCAAATCCGACTGGGAGATCTTCAAGGCCATCGCCAAGAAGTTCCAGGAGATCGTGCCGGGTTATCTGGGCAAGGAGACTGACATCGTCGCACTTCCGATCCTGCATGACACACCTGCCGAGATTGCACAGGACCAGGTGAAGGACTGGAAGAAAGGCGAATGCGACCTGATCCCCGGCAAGACGGCGCCGGCTTACGTGGCGGTCGAACGCGACTACACCGCGATCTATGATCGTTTCACGGCGCTTGGACCTGCGCTCGACAAGCTGGGGAATGGCGGCAAAGGGATCACCTGGAACACGCAGGAGGAAATCGACAACCTCGCAGCGTTGAACGGCGTGCAACTGGACGGCTCTGCGGCCGGACGACCAAAGATCGACAGTGCGCTCGACGCCTGCGAAGTGATCCTGATGCTGGCACCTGAAACCAACGGCAACGTGGCCGTGAAAGCATGGCATGCGCTGGAAAAGGCCACGGGTCGCGAACACGCGCATCTGGCCGAAGGCGAGCACGGGAACAAGATTCGCTTCCGGGACATTGCCGCCCAGCCGCGCAAGATCATCTCGAGCCCGACATGGTCAGGGATCGAGAGCGAGAAAGTCAGCTATAACGCAGGCTATACCAACGTTCATGAACTGATCCCCTGGCGGACGCTGACCGGGCGGCAACAGCTCTATCAGGACCACCTGTGGATGTTGGCCTTCGGCGAAGGGCTGATGTCCTATCGTCCTCCGATCGATCTCAAGACAATTACCAAGGAGGTGCAGGACAAAGGCGACACCCTTGTGCTGAACTTCATCACACCACACCAGAAATGGGGCATCCACTCCACCTATACCGACAACCTGTTGATGCTGACGCTGAATAGGGGCGGCCCGGTGGTGTGGATTTCCGAAGTGGACGCCAAATCCGCCGGTATCGTCGATAACGACTGGATCGAGGTCTACAACGCCAACGGGGCTCTGACGGCCCGGGCGGTCGTGTCCCAGCGGATCAAGGAAGGCACGACCTTCATGTATCACGCCCAGGAAAAGATCGTTAACACACCGGGCTCCGAGAAGACCGGACACCGCGGGGGGATCCACAATTCGGTCACCCGCACGGTCCTAAAACCCACCCATATGATCGGCGGCTACGCCCAGCAATCCTACGGCTTCAACTATTACGGCACCGTAGGCGCGAACCGGGACGAGCTCGTGGTCATCCGCAAAATGAAGAAAGTTGACTGGCTCGACCGCGAAGAGAGCTGGAAAGCGCCTGCACAGGAGGCAGCAGAATGAGAATCCGCGCACAAATCGGCATGGTGCTGAACCTCGACAAGTGTATCGGGTGCCACACCTGCTCTGTCACTTGCAAAAACGTCTGGACGAGCCGGGATGGCGTTGAATACGCCTGGTTCAACAACGTGGAAACTAAACCGGGCACCGGCTATCCGACGGATTGGGAAAACCAGAAGCGTTGGAAAGGCGGCTGGGAACGGACCAAGGCGGGCAAGCTGCAGCCTAAGCAGGGCAGCAAGTGGCGCATCCTGTCCAACATTTTCGCCAACCCGTCCATGCCGGAAATCGACGACTATTATGAGCCGTTCGACTTCGACTACGATCATCTGAAATCCGCCCCCGAGATGGAAGCGTTTCCGACGGCACGCCCCCGCTCCAAGATCACCGGCGAGCGTATCGAGAAGATCGAGAAAGGCCCGAACTGGGAAGAAATCCTTGGCGGCGAATTCTCCAAGCGGTCGGCGGACTACAATTTCGAAGGCATCCAGAAGGAGATCTACGGGGAATATGAGAACACCTTCATGATGTATCTCCCCCGGCTGTGCGAGCACTGCTTGAACCCGGCCTGCGCGTCCTCGTGTCCATCGGGTGCGATCTACAAGCGCGAGGAGGACGGCATCGTCCTGATTGACCAGGAGAAGTGTCGCGGTTGGCGGATGTGCGTCTCGGGATGTCCCTACAAGAAGATCTACTACAACTGGGAAAGCGGCAAATCCGAGAAATGCACCTTGTGCTATCCGCGCATCGAATCCGGCAACCCAACGGTCTGCTCGGAAACCTGCGTTGGGCGCATCCGCTACCTCGGGGTCATGCTTTATGATGCCGACAAGATCGAAGACGCGGCAAACATGGAGAACGAACAGGATCTCTATGATGCACAGCTTGGTGTCTTCCTAGACCCGAGAGATCCGGTGGTCATCGAGACCGCTCGTGCGGATGGTATCCCCGAGGACTGGATCAAGGCCGCACAGGAAAGCCCGATCTGGAAGATGGCGATGGAGTGGAAGGTTGCCTTCCCGCTGCATCCCGAATACCGGACGCTGCCGATGGTGTGGTACATCCCGCCACTTTCGCCCATCCAGAACGCGGCGGAAGCCGGGGCGATCGGGACCGATGGTGGCATGCCCGACGTCAAGAACCTGCGTATTCCGGTAAAATACCTCGCCAACATGCTGACGGCCGGGGACGAAGAGCCGGTGGTGCTTGCGCTGGAGCGCATGCTTGCGATGCGGTCCTACATGCGGACCAAGACCATCGAGGGTGTGATCGACGAGGCCATTGCGGCCCGCGTCGGCCTGAGCGGTCGGGTCATCGAGGACATGTACAAGATCATGGCCCTTGCGGACTACGAAGACCGTTTCGTCATCCCGACCACGCATCGCGAGCAGGTCGAAGAAGCCTATGACCTCAGAGGCGGCTGCGGCTTTACCGATACTAATGGATGCGGCGGCGGATCAACGAAGGGCTCGCTCTTCGGTGGTTCCAAAAGGCCCCTCAAGATGCCCACGGAGGCGATGTGATATGGACCGGACCTTGAAAGCACTCTCGCTCATTCTGAGCTACCCGACACGCGAGCTGCAGCACGCCATGCCCGAGATCAGCGCCGTTCTGGCCTCGGACACGCGTTTGACAGCAGCAGCCCGTCGGGCGTTGCGCCCGCTGGTGGAGGAGCTTGGCGGGCGCGACATCTATGACCTCGAAGAACAGTTCGTGCTGCTTTTCGACCGATCGCGGACCCTGTCGCTCAACCTCTTTGAGCACGTCCACGGTGAAAGCCGGGACCGGGGCGGCGCGATGGTCTCCCTGATCGAGACCTATCGCGCGGGCGGCTTCGAGCCAAATACATGGGAACTGCCCGATCACCTGCCGGTCCTGCTGGAATTCCTGTCGACGCGTCCCTTCGCGGAAGCACAGGACATTCTGGCGGATGCAGCCCATATCTTTGAGGCTTTGAACGCACGACTTGGCCGGCGGGAAAGTAATTACGGCGCTGTGTTCGCCAGCCTATTGCAGCTGGCAGGAGCAAAGGCCGACGAGGGCGCGGTGGCCGAGATGCTGGCGCAGCCCGATGACGATCCTTCCGATCTGGAGGCCCTCGACGAGGTTTGGGAAGAAAGCGAAGTGCTTTTCGGCCCGGACCCGAATGCGGGGTGCCCGCAAGTTCGTGACATGCTTTCGCGCATGGAAACACCCGTCAATCCCGCACCGCAACACGCGGCCGAATAGGGAGAAAGCACCATGTTTGCCAATTTCGATATCGACTTCATCATCTTCGGCATAATGCCCTATGCCGCATTGACCATCCTCGTGGTCGGCTCGATCGCCCGCTACGATCGGGATCAATTCACGTGGAAGAGCTCATCGAGCCAGCTGTTGCGTCGCAAGCAACTCATCTGGGGGTCGATCCTGTTTCACGTCGGCATCATCACCGTATTCTTCGGGCATCTGGTCGGGCTCTTTACCCCGGTCTGGGTTCTGGATGCGATTGGCGTGCCATATTGGGTCAAGCAATGGATGGCCGTGCTCATCGGCGGCCCTGCGGGCATCGCTGCATTTATCGGTGCGACAATGCTTTTGCATCGCCGCCTAAGCGACAGCCGTATCCGGATGACATCCAGCTGGGCTGACATCATCATCATGGTATTGATCTGGTGGCAGCTGGTGATCGGCCTTCTGACCATCACGCAGACCCTGCAACACATGGATGGCGCAGAGATGGTGCGTTTCATGACCTGGTCGCAGAGCATCGTGTCATGGAACCTGAACGCCTGGGCCATGGTGGTTGACGTGCACTGGCTCTACAAACTGCACATCTTCCTCGGGCTCATCATCACCGCACTGTTTCCATTCACCCGGCTGGTGCACATGGTGTCCGGTTTTGCCGCGCCGTTCCGGTACCTGTTGCGCCCCGGATACCAATTGGTGCGCTCGCGGCGGCAGAAACCACTGCCCAAGCGCGCTGCGCCCAAAGCAACGCCGGCGGAGTAGGGATCATGAATGCAGCACTGTTTCCCGATCTGGTCGTGAACGGCGAGCATGTCCCGCACACGCTCGTCGCCGCAGAAACGCAGAACCAGAACGCCCCGAAGGGCAAGCCCGGGATTGCCTGGCGGAAAGCGGTCAATGCCGTTGCGATCCGAACGCTGCTTTTGCAGGAGGCCCGATCACGCGGCATTGCCGCAGATCCGCAGGAGGTGGGTCCGGGTCGTTTCGAGACCGACGAGGAGGCCCGGATACGAGGCCTCCTCGAACAGGCGATCGATGTTGGGGCACCCGATTACGCAGCAATCGAGGCCGAATGGAGCAAGGATCCCACGCGCTTCCGGTCCCCGCCACTTTGGGAGGTGTCACATATTCTCATTGCCTGCGATCCAAGGGACGCGGAGGCCCGGGAACGGGCCTTGAGCCGCGCCCGGAAACTGTTGGACATCGCATCGAGCGATCCGAAAGCCTTTGCCGCTCTGGCCGCCCGCGAAAGTGACTGTGGGTCGAAATCCTCGGGCGGAGCTTTGGGTCAATTGGGTCCGGGAGATACAGTTCCGGAATTCGAGGCCGCCCTGCGCACTCTGGCCGAGGGTGCAGTCACACCCGAGCCGGTTTTGACGCGCTATGGTTATCATATCATCCGCATGGATGCCCTAGCATTGGGGCAAGTTCTCCCCCTGGCTGCAGTTCGCACCAGGATTGCGGAGGCGCTCGAAAAGGCCGCATGGGCGCGCGAAGCGCGGCGGTTCGTCGACCAACTGGTCCAATCCGCAGATATCAAAGGGGCGGATTTGAAGCAGGTCTGAACGGGAGGAAGGACCGATGGCGCGAGATCGAGACAGACGTCTGAACAAGGCACGCGGCGCAACACATCGCCTCGGATCCTTGCAGAATCCATTGGATTTCATGGCGGAGGACCACATGCGCGAGCGGGAGGTCTGCACCCTGATCGATCGAATAGTCGAGGGAGAGCCGGTCGACAGCAAAGACATCGCAATCATGCGCGCGTTCCTGATCGACGACCTGCCGCAGCATCTTGCGGACGAGGAGTGTGACCTCTTTCCCTTGATGCTGGAACGCTGCGATCCGGACGAGGAAATCGACAAGATGATCACCCGTCTGCAAGCCGATCACCGGCATGCGATTGGCGACTCCCAGGCCATTGCCGCGTTGATCGTTGCCAATGCGGATCGCAAAAAGACGCTTTCCGATACGGTCTTCGCCAAGATGTCGGACTTCGCCACGCATGCGCGGCGCCATCTGATCCTTGAGAACGCCATCCTCCTTCCGCTTGCCCGCGCGCGGCTGACCAAAACCGATCTCGAAACGATGCGCGCACATATGCTGGAGCGCCGAGGACAGGCAACCGAACAAGTAGCCGGACATGCTGGCTGATCTTCTGGACCGGAATGCCCGGTGGTCTGACACCATCAACGCCGAGGAGCCAGGATACTTTCCGAGGCTGGCACAACAGCAATCGCCAGAGTTCTTCTGGATCGGCTGCTCTGACAGCAGAGTGCCTGCCAATGTCGTCGCCGGGCTGGATCCCGGCGAAGTGTTCGTCCATCGCAATGTGGCCAATGTGATCCACTCGAGCGACATGAACATGCTTTCGGCGCTTGAGTTTGCCGTCGATGCGTTGCGTGTTCGCGAGATCATTGTCTGTGGCCATTATGGCTGCGGCGGCGTGAAGGCCGCCACGGAGGACCTGCCGCATGGCTTGGCCGACCATTGGCTGGAACCGATCCGCCGCCTGGCCCGCGCCTACGCCGTGGACCTCGCGCGGGAGGATTGCGCGGAAGCAAAGCAAGACAGGCTGGCCGAATTCAATGTCATCGAAGGGGTTCGGCGTGTTGCGGAAACGCCGATCATGCAGAGAGCTTGGCGCGCAAAAGCCAACATCCGCATTCACGGGCTCATCTATGGCCTGAAGGACGGGCGGTTGCGCGATCTTGACTGCACCGTGGGCCCGGGGCATTTCCGACAGGAGGCTGCAAAATGACTGTGCTCACGAGGATCGAAGAGCGGGGGTGCGGATGCGGCTCTGCTGATCATCCGGGGGATTTGATATCAATAGACGAAGCGATTGCACGGATTCTACAGAACGCGCGGCATGTTCGGGAGACCAAAGAGGTGACACTTGCCGCGGCGAGTGGACGAACTCTTGCCGAACCTGTTGGTGCGATCGCGGCCGCACCCCCGTTCGACAATGCCGCGATGGACGGTTTTGCGCTGAACACGGCCTGCCTGGCCGGGCCGGGACCCTGGCGGCTTCCCGTTTTCACACGCATCGCCGCAGGGCAGAACCCTTCGGAACCACTACCTGTGGGCGTGGCAGGGCAGATTTTCACAGGGGCGCGGTTACCCGATGGCGCAGACGCCGTCGTGATGCAGGAAAACGTCCAACGCATTGAAAACAGCATCATCGTTTCGCATGAGGTCCTGACGGGCGCGCATGTCCGGCGCAGGGGTGAGGATATGGCGGCGGGCGACGTGGTTGTCCCTGCGGGCCGCACTCTGACGGGGCGTGATATCGCAGCCTGTGCGGCAGCAGGGCGGGCAACCGTTTGCGTGCGCCGTCGGCTTCGGGTTGCGCTTGTTGTCACCGGCGATGAAGTGACTTCTACCGGCCGGGCATTGAGCTCTGCCGGCATCTGGGATGTGAATACGCCGATGCTGAGCGCTCTGATCCCCGCTCCGGGGATCGAATTGGTCGAGGTCCTGGGGGTTCGGGACAATCGCGCGGCCCTGCGGCAACAGCTGAGCGCGCTTGCCGGCCAGGTCGACCTTATTGTCACCACCGGCGGGATATCAGTTGGAGAGGAAGATCATGTCAAACCCGCTTTGAATGATCTTGGTCTGGATATGGTTTTCAGTGGCGTTGCGATAAAACCCGGCAAGCCGGTTTCGTATGGTCGTTTGGGGCAGGCCCATTGGCTGGGGCTGCCGGGCAATCCGCTCTCCGCATTTGTCACCTGGCAGCTTTTCGGGACGGTGCTTTGCCAGTCCATTGCCGGGAATACCGCGTCATCGTCCGGTCGCCGTCATGTGGTTCTGTCACAGGAGTTGTGCCACAGCTACGGGCGATGCGAAGTGCGGCTCGCGGACATCTCGGGTTTCGACAGCACGGGCCGCGAGGTCGTGCGCTTTGACAAGGCAACCCATTCCGGGCGCGTAGCAAGGCTGCCCACCGCAGATGGCGTCATTCTTATTCCCGCTGAGGTTGAGGTTTTGCCGGAAGGCGCGCTGGTCGAGTTCCAGCCTTTCCGTGATTGATGAAGGAAAAACGATTATGAAAATTGCTTATACGATGGGCCCCGGGCGCGGTGATACCGATCAATTACTTTTCACTTTGGCGCAACGCCTCGCGTCTGAAGGGTATCGGACATGCGGCACGGTTCAGATCAACACGGATTGTGGCGCGCATCCGTGCGACATGGATGTCAAGGTGCTCCCGGATGGGCCTGTGTTGCGGATTTCCCAGAACCTCGGGGCCGGGGCGAGGGGATGCCGACTGGACCCAGCCACTCTCGAAACGGCTGTTGGACTGGTCGAGACACAGCTTGAGGCCGCACCAGAGCTGCTGATCGTGAACAAGTTCGGAAAGCACGAGGCCGATGGTCGGGGTTTTCGTTCGGTGATCGCAGAGGCCATTGCGCGCGATATCCCCGTTCTTGTTGGAGTCAACGCATTGAATCTGGACGCGTTTCAAGATTTCGTGGGCCTTGAAGCAACGGAGCTCGAGCCTTCCCCAAAGGTCTTGGTCCGTTGGCTACAAGATGTGTTGGACAAAGAACGGGATGTGGCCTGAGACGTCTCAATGGGCTGCGGTTGGTACTGTCAAAGGAAAATGGCTTGAGACGGGCAGGGCGGTTTCGTAGCTTCGTCGGATGACCAAACCTGCCTCTTTCAAGTACTTCAAGACCAGCCCTGAGATCATCCGCCTGGCGGTGATGCTGTACGTTCGCTTCCCGCTTTCGCTCCGCAATGTGGAAGATCTTCTTCATGAACGTGGCATCGATGCCAGCCATGAAGCGGTGAGATATTGGTGGCATCGGTTCGGCCCGATGTTCGCTTCTGAGATCCGAAAGCGCCGGATCGAAGGCATGAAATCGAGCAAGTGGCGCTGGCACTTGGACGAGATTTTCGTGAAGATCAACGGCGAGCGATACTACCTCTGGCGGGCTGTAGATCATGAAGGCGAGGTACTGGAAAGCTTCGTGACGAAGACTCGCGATAAGAAGGCCGCCTTGAAATTCTTAAAGAAAGCAATGCGTAAGCATGGTTGCCCGGAAGTGTTTGTCACAGATCTGCTGCGCTCTTACGGCGCTGCGCTGAAGGACATCGGCTTGGCCAACAGGCAGGAAACCGGTCGCTGGCTGAACAATCGTGCAGAGAATTCGCATCTGCCGTTTCGACGACGGGAGAGGGCGATGCTTCGCTTCCGGCGCATGCGAAGTTTGCAGAAGTTCGCCTCCGTCCACGCCTCGATTTACAACCTGTTCAATTCGGAAAGAAGCCTTCACTCACGACCCAATTTTAAACTCAACCGTGCCGCTGCTCTTTCTGAGTGGCGCGGTCTCGGCAC
>JBFFFS010000023.1:0-19226 GCA_041557855.1 Roseobacter sp.
AGGCGCGCCTGGCGCATCATGGCGTGGACCGGATAAGATTCGGCTCGTCCTCGCTACTGGAAAAGGGTGGGCGTCTCAATCTAACGCTGCGCGTTGTGCAGCCGTAGATTTCACCGCTGACTTCGTTCTTCCTCGCATTTTTTGACGGCGCAGACGAAATTGATTCCCTTCCGAGATGGAAAGTAGAGGTCGTGCACCGTTGCAGTCACGAGAAGTGTGCTGACGTGTCTTGTGAACGCGATCAAGGATGAAGGCCGCAATACCCTGGAATGAGAGGCTTATCATCGCGTGCTCGGTTCTGACGAGGTCGCTGTTTTTCAGAACGACCCCCACGATTAATTGCGAGAGACGTCGGCAAACCGGGAGTTCACCTTGTCAGGAAAGGACAATTGAAAATCCGGCGCGCTCTCCAGGTTGCCAGGTTGCGAGAAAAGCGCTCGATGTATGGCAGGACAAGCTGCCGGTGTCGCTTCTTTTGCCGGATGCATCCGAGTTTCGGCACGCGCTTCTCCATGACATGTCAAAGTGCTTGCGGTGAAAACGGAGTCACTGAAGAAGAGGGGCTCCGTTCGTCAGCGGCGCGCACCCCAGCTGAGAGAGGCATGCCGGCGCGTGTAGAATTCGCCCATCAGGCCGATGGTCAGCAGCAGAAGACCGACCCAGAGCGCATATTCCCAATCCGAATAGCGCGGATTGTAATTTATGAATATAAAACCGCGCGCCTGATCGATGCAGTGAAACAGCGGGTTCCAGTCGAACATCGCCAGCATCGTGCTCGGCAGAGTGTTGGCCACGAACATCTTGCCCGACGCAAACATGTTTACCCTTTGGTAAACCATTGCGAAAATGCTGACGAACTGCGGAAACCATGGCTTGAGTGCCAGCAGGACGACCCCCATTGCGATGCCACCGAACCAAGCCAGAAACACCATTCCGAAGGCTCCCGCAGGGTCTTCGATTACAATCGGCTGAAACGCGACATGGTACACGAACAGGATCAGACCCATCGAGAAGACCTGAATATAAAGTGCAGCGATTGCAGCCGCGCTGATGGTGATAACCGTATTCAGCGGGGCATGCTGCATCATCGGGCTCGTTGGCCCTTCTGAGCCCAGCACCGCCGACAGCGTCTTGGTGTGCGCCATGAACAGGAAGACGCCCGACATGATGTAAAGCAGGAAATCTCCCCTGATCGCCATGCCACGCAGACCAAGGACGGAAAACATCAGGTAGAACGCCAAGACGAAAATGACCGACTGCAAAAGGTTACTGCCGATGGCCCAGAACGCGTTGTTCTGAGATTTCCGCACCGAGCGGACGACTGAATGGTAGATGAGCGCAAGAATGGTTAGCGTCGCGGTCAATCCGCCATGACGTCTTGGGGTTGCTTGAAACATAACCGCCCGGCCTCGTGCTCTCTTGTGTCTTCGAACGGAATTCTTGCTGTTCCGCTACAGGCGCACCATAAGGAGCAAAGTTCGGCAAAGCAATAAAATGGTACAAGGCGGATTATCATGGATTTCGAGACGTTAATGCTACAGATGCGTCATTTGTCTCTTTTGGCAGGCAAGCGAATCATGGAGATTTACGAGGCCGATGATTTTGACGTGAAGTTGAAATCCGACGACAGCCCCGTGACAGAGGCGGACGAAGCCGCAGATGCAATTATTTCCGAAGGCCTGCGCGAGGCCTTCCCGGAACTTGCTCTGGTCACCGAGGAACAAGCCGATACGCATGCCGTCACGGGGGATACCTTCCTGATCGTCGACCCTTTGGATGGTACAAAGGAATTCGTTCATCGTCGCGGGGATTTCACAGTCAATATTGCGCTGGTGGAAAATGGAATTCCGACCCGCGGCGTGGTCTATGCACCGGCAAAAGGGCGGATGTTCTTTACCGATGCTGCGGGTCGTTCACACGAGGAAACGGGCGCATTCAAAGTGGATGAGATCGGTCCGACGCATCCGATTTCAGTCTCTAATCCGGATAATTCCGCATTGATGGTCGTCGCGTCGAAGTCGCATCGCGATCAGGCGACCGATGACTACATCGGTCAGTATCAGGTGAAGGACAGCAAAAGCGCAGGCAGTTCCCTGAAGTTTTGCCTCGTCGCGACCGGCGAGGCCGATCTTTATCCACGGCTGGGCCGGACGATGGAATGGGATACGGCGGCCGGGCACGCTGTTCTGAAAGGCGCTGGAGGCGACGTGGTGCGTTTTGATGATCACAGCCCTCTGATGTACGGCAAAGAGGATTATGCTAACCCATTTTTCATCGCCTATGCCCCCGGCGTGCACCTGAAGGATGCCTGAATGTCTGTTTTGATCGCGATCCCAGCTCGTTATGCCTCCAGCCGTTATCCCGGCAAGCCACTGGCGACCCTGCGGGGAGCCTCCGGCGTGGCGCGAAGCCTGATCGAGCGTAGCTGGCGCGCGGCCATGTCCGTTGAGGGGATAGATCGCGTCGTGGTGGCGACCGATGACGTGCGTATCCGCTCCGCCGCCGAATCCTTTGGGGCCGAAGTTGTGATGACGTCGTCAGATTGTGCCAACGGGACCGAGCGCTGTGCCGAGGCGCACGCTGCACTGGGTGGCGGCTTCGAGATCGTGGTCAACCTGCAGGGCGATGCGCCCCTGACCCCGGCCTGGTTTATAGAGGATCTTGTCGCCGGTCTGAGAGCGGCACCTTCGGCGGAGATCGCAACTCCGGTCCTGCGCTGCGACGGAGCGACGCTGACCGGCTTTCTAGAGGACCGTCGTGCTGGGCGCGTCGGTGGCACGACAGCGGTATTTTCACGCGACAATCACGCGCTATATTTCTCCAAAGAGGTCATTCCCTATACCGCACGCGCCTACCAACCGCAGGAGGAGACGCCGGTTTTTCACCATGTTGGTGTCTATGCCTACCGGCCCGAAGCGCTGGCTGCATATCCGGACTGGCCCGTCGGCCCCCTGGAACAACTCGAAGGGCTCGAGCAGTTGCGCTTCATGGAAAACGGCCGCTCGGTGCTTTGTGTGGAGGTCGATGCACGGGGCCGTCAGTTCTGGGAGCTGAACAATCCGGAGGATGTGCCCAAATTAGAGACAATGATGGAACAAATGGGCGTCGAATAGCGGAATTTCCCTGTCCTACTGGCGCAATTCGTTCGAAAGCACTAAATATAGCAAAAAGAGCTTTTCTCGAAAAAGCGATAATGAGCGGGAGTAGCCTGTGCCGATCGAGTACCGGTTACCCGCAGGTAACCTGAATAGTTCGGAAGCGCGCAAAAGTGTGCTTCTACATGACGAGTGACAGACGAGAGGACAGAGTATGACACGCAAGGTGACGACAGCGGTTTTTCCCGTAGCCGGTCTGGGGACACGTTTTTTGCCCGCTACCAAATCGATTCCGAAAGAAATAATGACATTGGTGGACCGGCCTCTCATCCAATATGCCATTGATGAGGCACGCGCAGCCGGGATCACGGATTTCGTCTTCGTCACCTCGCGCGGCAAGAGCGCGCTCGAGGATTACTTCGATTTCGCCCCTCAGCTTGAGGGCGAACTGCGCAAGAAGGGCAAAACGGACCTGCTGAAAGCGCTCGACGCGACCAACATGGACAGCGGTGCTATCGCCTATATCCGTCAGCACAAGCCGCTGGGTCTGGGGCATGCGGTCTGGTGCGCGCGCCGCCTGATCGGTGATGCGCCTTTTGCGGTAATCCTGCCCGATGATGTGATCGCGGGCGAAAAACCTTGCCTGCAGCAAATGGTCGAAGCTTACGAAGAGACTGGTGGTAACATGGTCGCCGCCATGGAAGTGGCCCCGGAAAAATCGTCGTCTTACGGGATGCTCGACGTGGCCGAGGACATGGGGTCGATGGTCAGCATCAAGGGCATGGTCGAAAAACCCAAGGCCGCCGATGCGCCTTCCAACCTCGCCGTGATCGGCCGTTATATCTTGTCGCCCAGCGTTCTTCGCCGGTTAAGCGCGATGGAAGCGGGAGCCGGCGGGGAAATCCAGTTGACGGATGCCATTGCAGCAGAGATTGGCAGCGAAAACGGCGTTTATGGTTACCGGTTCAAGGGGCAGCGTTTCGATTGTGGCTCTAAATCAGGGTTCTTGCAGGCGACGGTCTCTTTCGGACTGGCCCGCGAAGATCTGCGGGACGACCTGTCCGCCTTTTTGAACGATGTCGTCAACATGGGTAAAGCCGCCGAGTAAATCGTTGGATCTGACAGAAAAAGGAAGCGGTTGCTGGCGGCTGGCATCCGGCGACTTCCTGTGCCAGAAGTATCGCGTCGGCCTCATCCGTGTGCTGGCGTATTTCGGGGTCCGGCATGGCACTGGCGCGCACTTTCATGCAGACATACAAACTGCGCTTGCGCCGCAAGAGACTGCTGTGGCGGGCCTTTCGCAAACGACATGAATTGACCCGTGTTTCGCAGAAAACAGGCTCTATCAAGGACAATGACATCCTGCTTTTCGCGACCCTGCGCAATGAAATGTTGCGGCTGCCATTCTTCTTGAAGCATTACCGCAGGCTGGGCGTTGCCCATTTCCTCTTCGTAGACAACGGCAGCGACGACGGCAGCACGGATTATCTTGCCAGGCAGCCCGATGTATCGCTCTGGCGGAGCGATGCCAGCTACAAGGCGTCCCGTTTCGGGATGGATTGGCTGACCGCTCTGCAGTGGCGCTACGGGTCCGGGCACTGGACAGTGACGGTGGATGTGGATGAGTTGCTGATCTACCCGGCTTCCGAGACGCATCAGTTGGGCGCTCTGACCCGCTGGCTGGATAGCCAGAATATCCCGGCGATGGGGGCGCTGATGTTGGACCTCTACCCCAAAGGGTCCGTGACACAGCATACCTACCAGGCGGGTCAGGATCCGACCAAGGTCGCAGCGTGGTTCGACGCCTATGGTTATTGGGGACAGCGTCAGGAGAAAATGGACAACCTGTGGCTTCAGGGCGGCCCGCGTGCGAGGCATTTCTTTGCCCAGACACCCGAGCGCGCACCGACGCTAAACAAGATACCGCTGGTTCGCTGGCGGCGTTCCTATGTCTTTGTCAATTCAACGCACAATGCGCTCCCGACCCATCTCAATAGAGTCTATGACGAGGCTGGAAGCGAAAAGACGACGGGTGTTCTGCTGCACACAAAGTTCCTGCCGGACGTCGCCGAGAAAGCTCGGACCGAGAAGCTCCGTGCTGAACATTTCGCCGATCCGGCACAATACGCGGATTATTACGATGCTCTTTCGTCCGGACCGGATTTTTGGTCGGAAGCCGCGCATCGCTACGAATCTGTTCAACAAATCGAAGATCTGCGCCTGATGTTTCGCGGCAATTGGTCGCCCCACTGACCGGAAACCACTTTACGGGAAAAGGTTAATTCCGTTGCGAAAAAGGCCTTTTTAGGGAATAAATTATAAACACGTCGCAGATAGAAAAAGGCGATGGAGGTCAAGCAGGCGGAAATGCACTACCACCGTGGTCTTCCGACTTTGCAGAGGCGACGGCAGAGAAGGGCTGAACTTGGGTGTTCTAGGGTCTTACCGGATGCGTTGGGCGCGCAAGCGTCTGCGTTTTCGCGCCTTCCGCAAGCGTCATGATCTGAAGCGTGTTGCAGACCGGACCAGGCAAATCCGACCGGATGACATCCTTTTGTTTTCCACTCAGCGTAACGAAAAGATCCGGCTTCCCTATTTTCTCGACTACTATCGCGACATGGGTGTTACCCATTTCCTGATCGTCGACAACGACAGCACCGATGGCACGGCGGATTATCTCGCTGACCAGCCTGATGTCTCCATCTGGCAGACCCGCGCGAGCTACAAGAAGTCGCGTTACGGCGTCGACTGGCTGAACTACCTTCAAAGCAGGTACGGCCATGGACATTGGTGCGTGACGGTCGATCCAGATGAATTTCTGCTTTATCCGTTTTGCGACACGCGACCGTTGCGAGCGCTGACGGACTGGCTCGACACCTGTTCGATCCGGGCTTTCAGCGCGATGCTGCTGGATATGTATCCCAAGGGAAAGCTCGAAGATCAGCCCTATCTTCCCGGGCAAAACCCGATGGATATCGCCTGCTGGTTTGACAGTGGAAATTACACGATTACGCGCAATCCTCTATATGGCAACTTGTGGATACAGGGCGGGCCCCGGAGCCGGGTCTTTTTTCCAAAGGAACCGCAGCGCGCTCCCGCTTTGAACAAGGTTCCGCTTGTCAAATGGGACCGGCGTTACGCCTATGTGCATTCGACGCACATGTTGCTGCCCCGCGGGCTTAATCTCGTTTATGACGAATGGGGCGGAGAGAAGGCCTCTGGCGTTTTGCTGCATGCGAAGTTCCTCGATACCTTCGCGGACAAGGCGGCCGAAGAAATTCAACGCCAGCAGCACTACGCGGAAAGCTACGAGTACCGCGCCTACGCGGAAAGCCTGCGGGAAGACGGTCAGCTGTGGTGCAACTGGTCGGAGAGATACATCAACTGGCGGCAGCTTGAAATTCTCGGCCTGATGTCCAAGGGGAACTGGGCGTGACGCTGGGGATCGTCATGCTGGTGCATACGGCCCTCGGCCGGGCGGAGCAGGTGGTCAGGCACTGGTCTGCCTCGGGCTGCCCGGTGGTCATCCACGTGGACAAGTCGGTGCCGCGCAAGACCTACGATGGATTCGTGAAGGCGCTGGCTGACGTGCAGGATGTGCGGTTCTCCAAGCGCTATCGTTGTGAATGGGGTACCTTCGGGATTGTCGCTGCCACGCAGGCGGCGTCGGAAGAGATGTTGCGCAACTTTCCAGAGGTGCACCATGTCTATCTGGCGTCGGGATCCTGCCTGCCGTTGCGACCGGTGCAGGAGTTGATCGACTATCTCGCAGCGCGCCCCCGCACGGATTTTATCGAGAGCGCAACAACAGCCGATGTACCGTGGACTGTGGGCGGGTTAGATGCGGAACGCTTTACGCTTCGCTTTCCTTTTTCCTGGAAGAAGAACCGATACCTGTTCGATAAATACGTGGCGTTGCAGCGCAAGGTAAGGTTCAAACGCAGGGTACCTAACGGACTGGTGCCGCATATGGGTTCGCAGTGGTGGTGTCTGACGCGGCAAACACTGTCGGCTGTGCTACAGGACCCGGCGCGCCCGGAGTATGACCGCTATTTTCGCAGGGTTTGGATCCCGGATGAAAGTTATTTCCAGACTCTGTGTCGCCAGTATTCGATGAATATCGAAAGCCGTTCGCTGACCTTGTCGAAGTTCGATTTTCAGGGCAAGCCGCATATTTTCTACGACGATCACCTGCAGTTGTTGCGCCGGTCGGATTGTTTTGTTGCGCGGAAGATTTGGCCGCATGCGCACAGGCTATACAACGCCTTTCTGACCGATGCCGATGGCGCGCTCAGCAAACAAGAGCCTAACCCGGGCAAAATCGACCGGATTTTTGCCAAGGCAGTAGAGCGGCGCGTGCGTGGACGCGCTGGTCTTTACATGCAAAGCCGATTTCCCCGCGAGGATTGGGAAAATGGTGTCACCGCAGCGCCCTATTCTATGTTTCAGGGCTTTACCGAACTCTTCGAGAACTTTGAGCCGTGGTTGGCCAAGGCAACGGGCGCGCGCGTGCACGGGCATCTCTTTGCTCCGGACCGGGCGCATTTCGCCGAAGGTCAGACGTCTATGAACGGGGCGCTGAGCGACAGCGCGACCCTGCGGGACTACAATGCGCGCGCCTTCCTGACCAACCTCATCTGGAATACACGAGGCGAGCGGCAGTGCTTCCAGTTCGGTCCGGCAGATAACCAGATCATAAACTGGCGCGTGGCCAAGGATCCCAATGCGCAGGTGTCGGTGATCACCGGTGCCTGGGCGGTGCCACTGTTCCGTTCCAATGCAAATTTCAGAGATTTGCGACAGGAAGCGGCGCGGTTGCAAAAGGTTGAGAGCGATCACCTCGACGTGCTGCGTTCCACGTGGACGAAGGCGCGTGTTCGCATCTGGACGATGGCCGAGTTTATCGAAGCGCCGATGGAACCTCTGCAGACGATCCTCGACGAAATCGGCCCGAGCACACCGCGCCGATTGTCCGAGGTCCCGCGCATGGTTGATCTTACTGGTTTCGGTCAGTTCCTTCAGAACCTGAAGAACCAGGGAATGCATCCATACCTGATGGGTGATTTCCCCGTCGATCCCGGCGCAGGCCCAAACCGGCAGCAAAAACCTCCCAAACCCTATCTGGTACGCTAGACCATGCCGAACCGTTTCAAGACATTTGTCATTTTCGCAGAGATGCGCACGGGGTCGAATTTCCTTGAAACGAACCTCAACGCGCTGGAGGGGGTGTGTTGTCATGGTGAGGCGTTCAACCCCCATTTCATAGGTTATCCCAGTTCCAAGAAGCTGCTCGGCTTTACACAAAGCCAGCGTGACAAGGCGCCGGTGCGCTTGCTGGAGAAGATTCGCAAAGAAGAAGGCCTGAATGGATTTCGCTACTTTCACGACCACGACCCGCGTGTCCTCGACGATATCCTCGCAGACGAGGATTGCGCCAAGATCATTCTCACGCGGTCGGCTATCGAAAGTTACGTCAGTTGGAAGATCGCCCGTAGTACCGGGCAATGGAAACTGACGGATGTGAATAGGCGCCGTGACGCAAGGCCCGACTTTGATCCGCTTGAATTTGCGGAATTCGTCGGCGCGCTGGACCGGTTTCGCAATGAAATCACGCAACGCCTTCAGGCCACCGGGCAAACTGCGTTTCAGCTTGATTACGCCGATTTGCGCTCGCTTGATGTGATCAACGGATTGGCGGCCTATCTCGGGGCGTCCGCGCGATTGGAAAAGCTGGACCAGAGCCTGAAAGTTCAGAACCCGGAACCTTTGTCGCAAAAGGTCACAAACCCGAAGGAAATGGCGGCGGTGCTCAATAGCGCTACAGAGTTCGATCTTGATGCGCTGCCGGATTTTGAGCCGCGCCGGGTCGCCTCCGTACCGTCATATATCACGGCTGCGAAGGCACCGCTGCTTTTCTTGCCGATCCGTGGCGGGCCAACCGCGCAGGTCAACGCGTTTCTCGCCGCTCTTGATGGTGTTCCGCCTGAGCACTTGCCGACGAAATTGTCTCAGCGTGACCTTCGGCAATGGAAGCGCGCGCGGCCGGGCCACCGCAGTTTCACGGTGATCCGCCACCCGCTGCTGCGCGCGCATCACGTCTATTGCGCGCATATTCTGGGACACGGCAAACCTGTCTATGGCGCGATCCGCCAAACTCTCGTGAAGCGCTACGGCCTGCTAATCCCCGAGAAAGATACGGAGGAAGCGCAGGACATATCCACGCATCGGGCCGGGTTTGCCGGGTTTCTCGAGTTTTTGAAAGGAAACATCGCGGGACAAACGGCCATTCGCGTGGACGCGGCGTGGTGTACTCAGGCGCAGGCGTTGCAGGGTTTTGCAAATTTCGCGCTGCCCGACATGGTGATCCGTGAAGAGGAGATGCATGCGCTTTTGCCGGATCTCGCCTCGCGGGTTGGTGTGGAGGCCGCGGCACCCGTGCCTGCGCGCGCAGGAGACCATCCTTTCGATTTGTCCGACATCTATGACGACGAAATCGAACGGCTCGCGGCGTCTGCCTACCAGCGCGATTACATGATTTTTGGATTTGAGCGATGGCAACCGCTCTAGGCGGCCTGTTCGCCTTCGGCCGATGTCAGGATGGTATAAAGCGTTGTCGGATTCGGGTTAGCGCGCAGTTTCGCGCAGATCGACGAATCCCGTAGCGTGCGTGAGACCAGCGCAAGTGCTTTCAAGTGGTCCACACCGGCGTCTTCTGGTGCGAAGAGTGCAAACGCGATGTCAACTGGCTGGCGATCCACGGCGTTGAAGTCGATAGGCTTGTCCACCAGACAGAAAACCCCAACCACTTCGTCAATACCATCGAGCCGGGCATGCGGAAGCGCTATTCCATGGCCGACCCCCGTCGGGCCAAGCGCCTCACGCGCGAGGAGTGCGTCCAGCACAACATCCGATTTCAGGTCATAGACCTGCTCCGCCAGATCACCGATGTCCTGCATCAGGCGTTTTTTGCTGGAGGCCGAGGTCAACACCTTGACGGCCTCCGGCTTCAGGAGTTTGCCAAAATCCATGGTGCCCGCATATCTGGGGCGCGTACGCTGCGCCGGTTTATCCTACTGTGGGTCGATCCAGCCTATGTTGCCGTCATCACGACGGTACACGACGTTCACGCCCTCTTTGCCTTCGTTTCGGAAAACCAATACCGGAGCGCCTGCCAATTCCATCTGCATGACCGCTTCACCAACCGAGAGGGAGGGTATCTTTGTCTCCATCTCAGCCACGATGATCGGCTGCAGCGAATCCGGCTCCTGATCTTCCGAGTCGACCTCTGACGCGAGGATATACGAGGAGGCGTTGTAGATTTCAACCGGTTCGGATCGATCTTTGTGATGATCTTTCAACCTTCGCTTGTAACGCCGTAGTTGCTTTTCCATTTTCTCGCGACAGGCGTCAAAGGCGGCGTAAATTTCATTCTGATGCGCTTTCGCCTGCGCAGTAAGCCCGGTGGACAGATGAACGGTGGCTTCACAGACAAACTCATGCGCCGATCTCGAAAACACTACAATGGCTTCGATTGGACGTTCTGCGTATTTGTTCACGGCATCGCTTAATTCGTCTTTCACGTGCGTCTGCAGGGCTTCGCCAATGTCGATTTGTTTGCCGCTGATTTGATACCGCATAGTCTCTCCTTCTAATTCAGACCCCACATGAGCAGACCGCGCACGTGCGCGCTGACATCGCCAGGCAGGTTACGGAAGATGACAGTCAATCAGGTTAATGTTCTTTGGGCTCGGACGAGCGTCGTTAAGCGCAAAGAGTCGGGGACTGATCGATGTCATAGATCTATTGAGCCCGATAAGAGGCCGTGCTGTCAAACAAAAGCATCGCAACGATAGGTAAAATCGCGCGCCTTTGCCGTTAAGAAATCTTAAAGCTATCGCCGAGATACACCCGGCGCACGTTCTCGTTCTGCACCACGTCCTCCGGCGTGCCCGACATTAGCACGCGACCCTCGTGCAGGATGTAGGCGCGATCGACGATTTCGAGCGTTTCGCGAACGTTATGGTCGGTGATAAGCACGCCGATTCCGCGATTTTTCAGATCCGCCACGAGATGGCGAATATCACCGACAGAGATCGGATCGACCCCGGCAAAAGGTTCATCGAGCAGCAGGTACTTGGGTCTGGCTGCCAGACAGCGAGCAATCTCCACTCGCCGGCGTTCGCCCCCTGAAAGGGCAAGTGCCGGGGCGCGCCGCAGATGTTCAATGGAAAATTCGGACAGCAACTCTTCGAGCCGTTCGCGCCTTTTGTGCCTGTTAGACTCTGTTATATCGAGAACGGCAGCAATGTTGTCCTGTACGGACAGGCCGCGAAAGATGCTCATCTCTTGCGGCAGATAACCGATACCAAGCTGCGCCCGGCGGTACATGGGAAAGTTGGTTATGTCCTGGCCGTCCAGCAATACGGTGCCGCCCTCCGGCGTCACCAGTCCCGCGATGGCATAGAAGGTAGTTGTCTTGCCCGACCCGTTCGGTCCCAGCAGCGCCACGACCTCCCCACGATCCAACTCCATGGAAAAATCGCGGATCACCGTTTTCTTGCGGTATGATTTCCGCAGATGGGTGACGCGTAACCCCGCAGAACCTTCTGCCACGGTGAATGTCGGTTTCGCCATTACCGGTCGCCGGTCTGCAGTACGGTTTTGACACGCCCGGACATCTGCGCCGTTCCATCTTCGAGTTGTACGGTCATGGTGTCAGCGGTTACAGCAGAGGGACCCTGCGCCAGCAGCACATTGCCCGACATCACAATGGTGCCCTCATCGACGTTGTAATCGGCGCGTTCTGATTCGGCAGCGTCCGTGCCTGAGACCAGGGTCACACCACCGGTCGCTTCAAGGCGCGAAATTCCACGCGGCTCTTCCCGATACACGACCAGCACCCTTTCGGCGGAGAGGCGCATTTCACCCTGTCCGATGACCACGTTCCCGGTGAAAATGGCCGTGCCTGTTTTCTGATCGACGGAAAGGCTATCTGCGGTCACCTCGACAGGAAGGCCGCTGTTTTGCTGAACCGCGCCGAAAGCGACTTGCGTCCCCTGCGCCTCTGCACCGAGCGCAACACAGAAAACAGCCACTGGGAGAAGGAGTAAGGATCTGAAAAGTGTCACGCTTCAATCTTTCTTTCGTTTTGGGAGATATAGCAGTTTCACACCGTTTGTGAAAATCAATTGGGCGTCAGAATCATCATCAGGGACAAAGAGGCGCATGCCTCCAGCGTCCACGTCACCAAGGGGCAATGTGCCACTGACCGCACCGGGCGAATTTATGTCCAGACCGGTTAGTGCGATCCAGAGTTTTTCAGACTGCAGCGTGTAGCCATCTGAGGTGACGATTTCCACGCCGCCCTGTAGCTCTGAGTGGTTTTTGGCAATGTCGATTGTGGCCAGATCGGCTTTGAGCGTGAACTGTCGCCCTGAGGCAAGATCAACTTTAACCACGACGTCTTCAGCCTTGTTGGAGCCTAATGTTCCCGGCGGGCTGGTCAGTTTTTCGGCGATGAAGGAAATCTGGTCGCCGCGCGCGGAGGTGCCAGAAAAGTAGGGACCTGTCACCTGCTGGTTGGTCAGCCGTTCCTGCACTTCGGCATCCGCGAAGGGCACTGTGGCGGTTGGCGTGACCGAGCGGGAAATCAAGAAGAGTGTCGAGAGCAGCGCTAGCGCGGCGAGTGGCAGGGCCACCTTCAAAAAGGAAACGGTTCGTGAATATCGATCCGCCTGCATTGAAACCTATCCCAGCCCCACGCGCAGACAGTCGTGGATGTGGATCAGGCCGGCCGGGATATCCGGCGCCTCCGGGTCGACCACCAGCAGGCATGTGATCTTTTTCGCGTTCATGATCCCGACGGCTTTCTGGGCCAATTCGTCAGGAGCGATGGTCACCGGAGAGCGGGTCATGACATCGCAGGCGCGCAGGTCCAAAAGACCTTCCATATGGCGGCTGAGGTCACCTGTAGTGATAATGCCGGTAAGCCGTCCCTCGGTATCGGTTACGCCGGTGACACCAAACGCCTTGGCGCCGATCTCTACCAGAGCCTGTGACATGCTCGCTGTCTCGGGCACCAGCGGCATCGCATCGCCGCTGTGCATCAGATCGGCGACGGTGCTGAGCTGCGCTCCCAGCTTTCCGCCCGGATGAAACTTGCGGAAGTGTTCGGGGGTAAAGGCGCGATGTTCCATCAAGGCGACGGCCAGAGCATCGCCAAGGGCCAATGTCATGGTAGTCGAAGAGGTTGGAACAATCCCGGTGCCGCAGGCTTCTTCGGCGCGTGGGAGAACGAGGGCCACATCGGACTGGCGCAAAAGCGTGCTATCCGCGCGGCTGGCCACGCCGATCATCGGAATCGTAAAGCGGCGGGTGTAGGCGATCACATCCGCCAGTTCCGGCGTTTCGCCTGAATTGGACAGGACCAGTACCACGTCCCCCTGACCCATCATGCCGAGATCACCGTGGCTGGCTTCGGCCGGATGCACGAAATGCGCCGGCGTTCCGGTGCTTGCAAGGGTCGCTGCGATCTTGCGACCGATGTGCCCCGATTTGCCCATGCCGGAGACGATAATCCGTCCAGTGGCAGCCAGCATCATGTCAACCGCCCGGGAGAAGCTCTCATCAAGGCTGTTTTCAAGCTGCTCAAGCGCATCCGCTTCGATGCGGATCACGCGCCGCGCTGTGTCGAGGAAAGAGGTTTTCATGAGTGAGCAAAAATATCCGTATCAGGCCAGCCGATCAGATCGAGCTTTGCGCGCATAGGCAGAAAGTCAAAACAAGCCTGTGCGATCTCCATGCGGCCTTCACGTTCCAGCATCGCGTTCAGCGCGTCGCGCAACTGGTGCAGGTACAAAACATCCGAGGCAGCGTAATCAATCTGAGCTTCGGTCAGTTGTTCAGCACCCCAGTCGCTTGATTGCTGTTGTTTGGAGATATCGATGCCCAGAAGTTCCTGCAGCAGCTTCGCCAGACCATGGCGATCAGTGTAGGTGCGAACAAGACGGCTGGCAATCTTGGTGCAATAGACCGGATGCGCTGTTGCCCCGAACGTATTCAGCATCGCCGCGATGTCAAAGCGCCCGAAATGAAACAGCTTGAGCACGGTTTCGTCTTCCAGAAGGGCACAGAGATTGGGGGCTTCGGTCTGGCCTTTTTCGATCTGTACAAGATGCGCGGTTCCGTCGCCGGATGAAAGTTGTACGACGCAAAGTCGGTCGCGGTGCGGGTGCAGTCCCATCGTCTCGCAGTCGATGGCGACCATCTTTCCAAGATCAAGCCCGTCCGGCAGATCATTCTTGTAAACGTGATGTGTCATGGGTGCGTCTATAGCCTGCCTTTTGACCGCGCGAAAGCGCGCCGTTGCCGCGTGCGTGTTCTGTCGCACAGCGTTAGCCCCTGCCAAGGCGTTCTACAAGACTGTGCCGGTACACAGCCCGGTGCCGGCGTGGCGCGGCGGGATCAGTCCGGCAACTCGATCCAAGCAGAATTGCGCGCCGAGGAGCGCACGCAGGCATCGACAAATTGCATGCCTTTCAGCCCGTCAGCGATCGTGGGATATAACACCTCGGCGCCGGGTTCGCCGCCGCTGCGCCGCGCGATGATCGCTTCTGCCGCTTCCGAGTAGATATTCGCGAAACCCTCTAGGTAGCCTTCGGGATGTCCGGGAGGAATACGGCTGACACGCGCCGCAGCTTCGCCTGCGCCTGCTCCGTTTCGGGTGATGAGACGCTTCGGCTCGCCCAGAGGCGAATACCAAAGACGGTTGGGATTTTCCTGCTCCCATTCCAGCCCGCCTTTGTCGCCATAGACCCGCAAGCGCAGAGCGTTTTCATTTCCGGGGGCCACCTGGCTGGACCATAGCATGCCACGCGCCCCGCCCTTGAAGCGCAGCATGACGTGTGCGTTGTCATCGAGTTTGCGCCCCGGCACGAAAGCCCGCAGATCGGCGGCCAAGCTTTCGACCGTCAGTCCGGTCACGAAGCAGGCGAGGTTATGCGCATGCGTGCCGATGTCGCCGGTAGAGCCGCCCGCCCCCGAACGTTCCGGGTCGGTGCGCCATGCGGCCTGTTTGAAGTCCTGCTCTTCGGTCAGCCAGTCCTGCGGATATTCGACCTGAACCACACGCACCGCGCCGATATCGCCATTGGCAACCATTGCCCGCGCCTGCCGCACCATCGGGTATCCGGTATAGTTATGGGTCAACACGAAGAGCGCGTTGCTGTTTTCCACCGCCTTGACCAGTTTCTTCGCATCCGACAGCGTCGAAGTCAGGGGCTTGTCGCAGATTACGTGAATACCGCGTTTGAGGAACTCGCGGGCCGCGGCGTAGTGGACATGATTTGGCGTGACGATGGCCACCGCCTCGATGCCGTTCTTCAACCGTGCCTCGCGGATCGCCATCTGCTTGAAGTCATCGTAGATGCGGTCTTCGGGGAGGCCAAGCGCCTGACCCGACAGTCTTGATTTTCCCGGGGTTGAGGACAGGGCGCCAGCGACCAGTTCATAGTGATCGTCGATCCGGCTGGCGATGCGGTGCACGGCGCCGATAAAGGCATCGTTGCCTCCACCTACCATACCCAAGCGTATGCGGTTTTTCATGATCAGATCCCCAGCATCCTGCGGTTTGCCGCTTCGTCCGTTCCGCCATCCGCAAAGTCATCAAAAGCCCGCTCCGTGACGCGAATAATGTGGTCGGACACGAATTGCGCACCCTCGCGGGCACCGTCCTCGGGGTGCTTCAGGCAGCATTCCCATTCCACCACGGCCCAACCGTCGAAATCGTTGGCGGCCATTTTCGAGAAGACGGCGGAAAAATCAACCTGGCCATCGCCGAGCGAGCGGAAGCGTCCCGCGCGGTCCACCCACGACTGATAGCCGCCGTAAACCCCTTGCCGACCCGTCGGGTTGAACTCGGCGTCCTTGACGTGGAACATCTTGATGCGGTCCTTGTAGATGTCGATGTTGTCGAGATAGTCGAGGCATTGCAGCACGTAGTGCGAGGGATCATAGAGCATGTTGCAGCGCGGGTGATTGTCCACCCGCTCAAGAAACATCTCGAATGTGACGCCATCGTGCAGATCTTCGCCGGGGTGAATTTCGTAGCAGAGGTTCACGCCCTTCTCCTCGGCATGGTCGAGGATTGGACGCCAGCGTTTTGCCAGTTCGTCGAAGGCGGTTTCGACAAGGCCCGCCGGGCGTTGCGGCCAGGGATAGAGGTAGGGCCAGGCGAGTGCGCCAGAGAAGGTCACATGATCGCCGATGCCAAGATTGGCCGAAGCACTGATAGCTTTCTTTACCTGATCGACCGCCCAGGCCTGCCGCGCCGCCGGATCGCCGTGCACGGACGGATCGGCAAAACCGTCAAATCCTGCGTCGTAGGCCGGATGCACCGCAACGAGCTGGCCCTGCAGATGGGTCGAAAGCTCGGTTACCTCAATGCCGTTTTCAGCCGCCTGGCCCTTGAAGTCGTCGCAGTACGCCTTGCTTTCAGCCGCCTTTGCCAGGTCGAAAAGCCGGCTGTCCCAGCTCGGTACCTGAACCCCCTTGTACCCGCAATCTGCCGCCCATTTCGTGATGCTGTTCCATGAATTGAACGGTGCGTCGTCGCCGGCGAATTGCGCCAGAAACAGCGCCGGTCCCTTGATCGTTTTCATGTGCTTTCTCCCTGATGTGCCACGTTATGGCGGCAAGTTTTCCTTGAGATAGACGTCGATGCGAATGCGTTCCTGGGTCAGGTTGATGGGGATGCGGTCGCTGTGCGCACGCATAATCCGAACGGCACTGCGAATCAGGTGCCCGGCATCCTGACTGATGACCGTATCAAAAAGCCCCGATGAAAGCGCCTTGCGCGAGAGAGGCGTAAGTTCATGCGCTATGATGATGGGCGTTTCTCCTTCCCAGTCAGAGAAAAACCGGATCAGTCCCGCGTTTCCGGCTGCAGAGGAATAGATACCGACGATGTCGGAGGCGCTGCGAAAGGCTTGTGGTAGCAACCGTTCGATCAGATCCGGATCATCACGCCCCTCCAGAGACGCCAGAACCTTGAGTTGCGGAAAGTCGCGCGCCATGACTTCGTCAAAGCCGAGCCGCCGTTCCAGATGATCGCGCGCCAGCATTGAACCCGTAAGCACTACGATACTGCCTTTCCTTGGCCCTATGTAACGGCCCATCAGTTGTGCGGCGGTGCGCCCGGCGGCGACATTGTCGATCCCGATGTAGGCGTTGCGGTCTGCGCTGGGAATGTCCGACACAAGCGATACCACCGGCACATCGGATTTGCGCAGGCGCGCAATACTGTCCCGTACGGAAGGTGTTTCGGGTCCAAACACGGCCACGCCATCGGTTTCAGAGGGATCGATGCTGTTGATCGTATCTGATAATGCCATCGGGTCGAAGGCGGGCACGCGCAGAAACGACAGTTGCGTTCGTTCGCGTTTCAGCACGGCGGCCTGATCCTCGATGTGTTCTTCCAACGACGAAAGAAACTCATTGTTGTTGGCAGGCAGGATGAACAGTAACCGATAGACACGACCGCGGGCAAGGTTGGCGGCCGCAGTGTCGCGCACGTAGCCCAGATCGGCGATCGCGCGGTTGACCTTCTCAACCGTTTTCTGACGCACGCCGGGGCGTGCGTTCAGGACCCGGTCCACCGTCGCGAGGCTGACTTTGGCCACCCGCGCAATGTCGTTGACCGTTGGGTTGAGTGGCGTTTCCTGACCGACTTTCATCTGCTTTCGGTTAACCCTCCAGTGATTTGGCGAGCCCCTCGAAGAGGCGCGCCACCGCTTCCGCGCCGGGATCGTTGTGACCGACGAGGTTCTCCTCCGGGACGTAGGACGCCCGGCCGGCTTTTGCTCTGCCGATCTTGGCCGTACCGTCCGCACCCGTACGGGCAGCTTCTGCCGCCGCCTGCAGGCCGTTCGGGAAGGCGGCGAGCGCCGGAGCGAGCGCGTCGATCATTGTTCTGTCTCCGACCTTTGCGCCCCCTACTTCGCTGATCCGCTCCAGTCCTTTGACCAGTGCCGCGTCAGTCGAGTGACCGTTGGCGCAGGCGTCCCCGGTTGCGCCGAAGAAAATCGCCAGAATTACTCCGGAAGATCCACCCATGGTCTGGCTCAATTCATTTCCTACCGCACGGAACAGCTGGGTCAGATCAGCCAGTGGCATGCGGTCCATCGCAGATTTCAGAGCGCGCGCGGCGGTGGCCAACGTGCTGCCGGTATCGCCATCGCCCGATTTCGCGTCCAGCTGGTTGAGATCGTCTTCTGCCGCGATCAGAAGGTCACAGCAAGTTTCAATCAATTCTCGGGTTGCCGGGCTTTCCGAAGGGATCGGTTTGATCGGGCTCAATCCGTCAGGGAGTGGTTTGACGTCGATGGGGGCGAATTTTTGCATGCCGGGCCAGGCCGTGAGCGACACTGGCGCGGATAGATGCGCGCTGTTGGTTTCGTCGAGCGGCAGAATGGAAATCGAAAACCCGTGCATGTCGAGCGATGTCATCATGGGTGCCGGGCCGATGATCGCGGTGATGTGCTCGGCTTTGGGAGAGGACGACAAGGCTTGTGCCAGAACTGCCATTTCCAGAGGCGTGGTTGATCCGAGGTTGTTGAGCAGGGCCACATGGTCACCTTCCGAGATATGAGGTGCCAGCTTGTCCAGTACCGAGTCGATGGCTGCGGCGGCAGTTTCAAAGGCGATTTGCTGGACGCCGGCCTCACCGTGAATCCCGAGGCCAAGTTCGGCCATCCCCTTCTCGATCCGGTCCTCTTTCGCGGAGCCGGGCACGGTGCAGGTATCCAGTGACATGCCGATGGAAGCCATGTTCCGGATCGTTTCAAGCGCCGCTTCGGTCACCGTATCAAGATCCGCGCCACTTTCGGCCAGCGCGCCCGCGATCTTATGTACGAAGAGTGTGCCCGCGACGCCGCGCGGCTGCGGCAGGTCGGGTAGGGCGATGTCGTCATCGACAACCACCATGGAGACCTTGAGGCCAAAGGCGCGGGCCCGTTCTGCCGCAAGGCCGAAGTTGAGCCGGTCTCCGGTGTAATTCTTGACGATGAGCAGGCAGCCCGCCTCGCTGGTGACGGCGAGAATTCCAGCAAGAACCGCGTCCACCGAAGGCGAGGC
>JBFFFS010000024.1:0-18930 GCA_041557855.1 Roseobacter sp.
GCTTCGTCTATTACGTGTCGATCACCGGGATCACCGGCTCGGCCGAGGCGCAGGCCGGCGAGGTAAGCCCGGAGGTCGCCCGGATCAAGGCCGCAAGCGGCTTGCCGGTAATCGTGGGGTTCGGGGTCAATTCACCCGAGAAGTCGCGCGCCATCGCGGAAGTGGCCGACGGTGTGGTGGTAGGCTCTGCCATCGTCAGCAAGATCGCAGCGGGCAACAGCGTGGCCGACGTGCTGGCCTTCGTGAAATCACTTGCGGACGGCGCGCATTCAGCCTGACGGGGCTGGCCGTCGCTGGGGCCTCGTGTTGAGCGCGGCAGGAGCACGCGGTAGCCTCGGCGCAAGGGTCGGTTTGCCGCGAAGGACCATCTGAGATGATTGCATATGTGACGGTCGGTGCGGACGACATCTCGCGGGCGGAGCGTTTCTACTCGGCCTTCCTGCCGGCGCTTGGTTACCGGCTGGAAAAGTACCACGGCGATTTGAGCTACATTCCCGACAGAGGACCCGGCCAACCCGCCGGGCAGCCGGATTTCTACGTCAAGGCGCCTTTCGACGGATCCCCGGCCTCGCCGGGCAACGGCAGCATGATCGCCTTCGAGGCCCGCAGCCAGAGCGAGGTGCGAACGCTGCATGCGGCAGCCCTTGCCGCCGGTGGCTCCGACGAGGGGCGCCCCGGATTTCGCGCCGCCTACGGGCCGCGCTTCTACGTCGGCTATCTGCGCGACCCGCAGGGCAACAAGATCGCCCTCTTCTCAAGCAACCCGGACGAGCCGGGTCGGGACGGGTAGCGGATGCGTCTGCCCGATTGCGCAAGCGCGTGCGGATTGGTAACCGCTTGATTGGACAGGATGGGGGAAGAAATGCCGGTCATCACCAATATTCAGGACCTCAAGGAGTTGCACCGCCGCCGGGTGCCGCGGATGTTCTACGACTACGCGGAGTCGGGCAGCTGGACCGAGCAGACCTTCCGCGAGAACGTCAGCGATTTCGAGAAAATCAGGCTGCGTCAGCGCGTTGCGGTGGATATGACCAACCGCAGCACCGCCGGCAAGATGATCGGACAGGACGTATCAATGCCGGTGGCGCTGGCCCCAGTCGGCTCGACGGGAATGCAGCATGCGGACGGTGAAATACTGGCCGCGAAGGCGGCGGAAGCCTTCGGCGTGCCCTTCACCCTGTCGACGATGTCGATCTGCTCGATCGAGGATGTGGGCGAGAACACCACAAAGCCCTTCTGGTTCCAGCTTTACGCGATGCGCGACAAGGATTTCATCCGTCGCATGATCCAGCGCGCCAAGGATGCCAAATGCTCGGCGCTGGTGCTCACGCTGGATCTGCAAATCCTTGGCCAGCGTCACAAGGACATCAAGAACGGGCTGACGGTGCCGATCCGCCCGACCCTGCCCAACCTGATCGACCTTGCGACCAAATGGCGCTGGATCACGGGCATGGCGCGGACAAAACGCCGCCAGTTCGGCAATATCGTCGGACATATCGACGGCATCAGCGATATGACCTCGCTGACGGTATGGGCGGCAGAAAGCTTCGACCCAAAGCTGGACTGGGAGGAAGTCAAGGAAATCAAGAAGATGTGGGGTGGCCCGCTGATCCTCAAGGGCATCCTGGATGCCGAGGACGCGAAGAAGGCATTGGATGTGGGCGCGGACGCGATCATCGTCTCCAACCATGGCGGGCGGCAGCTCGACGGGGCGTTATCTTCGATCCGGGCCTTGCCGGCGATCCTCGATGCCGTTGGCGACAAGATCGAGGTGCATATCGACGGCGGTATCCGCTCGGGTCAGGACGTGCTCAAGGCGCTGGCCATGGGTGCGACGGGCACCTACATCGGGCGCGCCTTCGTGCATGGTCTGGGCGCGATGGGCCAAGCCGGAGTCACCCGCGCGCTGGAGATCATCCACAAAGAACTGGACATGACCATGGCGCTATGCGGCGAGACGCGGCAGGCCGACCTGGGGCGGCACAACCTGCTGATCCCCGAGGATTTCGAAGGCCGTTGGCAGACGACCTGAGCAGGCCTAAGGTGCGGTATGCTGATTTTCGCTGACAAGGGCCTGACCTATCTCGCAACGCCGAAGACCGGCTCGACAGCGGTGGAAATGGCCCTGCGGCCCCGCGCGGAGATCATCTTTTCCAAGCGGCGCAAGCATATGAATGCCATGCGGTTCAAAACCAAGCTGGCACCGTTCCTCTCGGAGACCTTCGGGATCGAGACCGAGACAGTGGCGGTGATGCGCGCACCGGTCGATCAGATTCGCAGTTGGTACAAATACCGCGCCCGCGAGGAGGTCGCCGGCCAGCCGCGATCAACGGCGGAACTGAGCTTTGACGAATACGTACGCGCCGTTGCTGCGGAAAACCCACCCGACCATGCACGGATCGGAAGCCAGTTTGACTTTCTGACCAACGCGAAGGGTCAGTTGGCGGTCGATCATCTGTTTGCCTATGAAGATCAGGCGCAGTTCCTGGATTTTCTTGGAGAGCGTCTGGGCATGACCGTGGAACTCAAGCGCAAGAACGTCTCGCCGCCCGTGGAGGCGCCGCTTTCGCAGGAAGCGGAGGCTGTGCTGAAAACTGCGCGGGCGGCGGAATTCGCGCTTTACGACCGTTTGGTGGCCGCTGGAGGGTATCTCAGGCCGGGTTGACAGGGTGGCGGTCAGCGCTGCGCCCCAGCGCGGGGATCAGAAACAGCGTCGTGACGCACATGATGACGCCCACGAGGATGAAGCCCGCTCTCAGTCCCAGCAACTCGGAGGTGAAGCCCATCAGTGGCGGGCCGAAGAAATAGGCTCCGTAGCCCATGACAGAGACCCGGCTGATCGCATCGAGCCGCGCCTCGGGGGCGACGGTGCGGCCGATCAGGGCCAGCGCCAGCGGGGCCACGACCGAGACGCCAAGCCCGGCAAGTCCGAAGCCGAGGTAGGCCACCAGCAGACCCGGGGCCGTCCCGGCAATGCCAAGCCCGGCAGCGGAAACCAGCGAGGCAATGGCCATCAGGTACAGTTCCGGCACGCGGCGCGACATGAAATGCCCCGCAAGCCGGCCCACCCCCATGGTCAAACCGAGAATCGCCGGGCCCAGCGCGCCCTCGGACGGATCACCGCCCAGTGTGCGCTCCAGGTGCAGCGCGGACCAGCCTTCTGCGCAGGCTTCGACGAGGAAGGCCACCAGCACCACGAACCCGCCCAGCACCGTCAGCAGACGCGCGGTCGAGACCGAGGCCCGCGAGGCGGAAGCGGAGGCCGGACGCGGTTTCGTAGCCGGCTCCACCATCACCCAGGCAAGGCCCAGCGTCAGAAGCGCCAGCAGCGCAAACACCTCGAAGGGCGTCCAGAAGAGTTCGCGCAGGCCACCTGTCACGAGTGCCGCAGCGGCATATGCGAGCGAATAGCAGGCGTGATTTAGGTTCATGAGCGATCGGCCAGAAGCCTCTTCGGCCTCCGAGATCCGCACGTTCGCCAGCACATCCACGACCCCGGCACAGACAGAGGCGAGCGTCAGCGCGCAGGCGAAGGCGATCAGCGCGGTCGAGGCGCCTGCCCCCATCATCCCCGCGACCAGCCCGCAGGATGCCAGCGGCAAGGCCCAGCGACCGATTGCGCGGTCGGCGAAGGGTGCCAGCCACATGGCTGTGACCGCGGCCAGAGAGGCCATCAGGACAGCGACCCCGTATACCCCGTCGGACGCGCCGATCTGCGCCTTGATGACGGGCATCTGCGCAAAGAATCCGGCCCATGCAGCAGCCATCAGCGCGAAGCCCGTCAGCGGCCTGCGCGACAGCCAGAGGTCGTGAAAAAATCCCATGGTTCTCCCTTGGCACGGGTCTGGCGGGTCGGCAAGCGCGGCTTGCAGAAAAAGCGCTTTCCATATGCACAAATCCGGTCTATATGCGCGGCTTCACGCGGACATACAGCCTTGGAGGATGTCCGCCCTAACTTGTATTGGAGAGACGAAGATGGCTGGAGAAATTCCGGATCTTATCGCTCAGGAACGGACGGGGACAGGCAAGGGCGCCGCTCGTCAGGCACGTCGAGACGGCATGGTTCCTGGTATCGTATTCGGCGGCGACACGGACCCGCTGCCGATCAACATTCCGTTCAACGTGCTTATCAAGAAGCTGCGTGAAGGGCGGTTCAAATCGACCCTGTTCAACATGAAAGTGGATGGACATGACGACGTGCGGGTGATTTGCCGCGACGTTCAGCGCCACGTGGTCAAGGACCTGCCGACGCACATCGACTTCATGCGTCTGAAGCGGACCACCAAAATCAACCTCTTCATCGCGGTTGAAGTGGTGGGCGAAGATACCTGCCCCGGCCTGAAAAAGGGCGGCGTTCTGACCATGATCCGCCCCGAGGTGGAGCTGATCGTGACTGCGGGCGATATCCCGGATCACGTGACCATCGACGTCTCCGGACTGGAAATCGGTGACAGCCTGACCATCTCCGCAGTCGATCTGCCTGCCGGTGCCAAGCCGACGATCGACCGCGACTTCGTGATCGCGCAAATCTCTGCACCTTCCGGCCTTGCCTCGCAAAGCGAAGACGAGGACGAAGTCGATGCAGATGAAGTGCCGACCACCGAAATGGGCTCGGACGGAGACGCCGAAGAATAAGAGCTACGTCACCTTCTGGTGATACCGGATACGGGGCCCGCGTGGCCCCGTATTTCGTTTCGGGAACAGCTTTGTTATGCTGCACCGCAACATGAGGGAGCCTGCAGTATGAAACTGATCGTGGGTCTGGGCAATCCGGGCGGAAAATACGCACGCAACCGGCACAATATCGGCTTTATGGCAGTGGATCGCATCGCGCTGGACCACGGCTTTGGCCCGTGGAAAAGCAAGCATCAGGGAAGCCTGACCGAGGGGCGCTTTGGCGCTGACCGCGCGGTGCTGCTCAAGCCCGAGACCTTCATGAACAACTCTGGGCAATCGGTGCAGGCGGCGATGCGCTTTTACAAGCTGGAGCCGGAGGACGTGATCGTACTGCATGACGAGATCGACCTCGCCCCCGGAAAGGTCAAATACAAGGTTGGTGGCGGCCATGCTGGTCATAACGGCCTGCGTTCGATCCACGCGCACATCGGTCCCGATTACGCGCGGGTGCGTCTGGGTGTCGGTCATCCCGGTCGCAAGGAACTGGTGCCAACCTATGTGCTGCGCGATTTCGCCAAGGCGGACGAGGACTGGCTTGATGACGTGCTGCGCGGCGTCAGCGATGGCGCGCCTTTCCTTGCGCAGGGAGACTCGGCGAAATTCTCAAACGCGGTGGCCCTGCGGGTCGCGCCACCCCGCTCCGGCACCGGTCAGAAAGGTTCCTACCCGGACGCGAAGGAGCCAAAAGCACCCAAACCCGCGGCTGCGTCTAAACCTGATCCCGCCCCGGCCCCCGAGGAAGACGCACGCTCTGCCCTGCAGAAGCTGATGGACCGCTTTAGGTGAGCCTTTCCGAAGCGTTCCGGAATCAGGCCATCAGTTGCGCGCGTCTCGGCTCGCCCTTCATGGGAAGACTTTGCAACATCCTTGGCGAGCACTGGCCCGCCGGGAGCCGTCTGGACGCACGCTGCCATGCCTTCGGTGGTGACGTAGGCCCCAGCGGGGCATCGCTGCCGCTGCGCATCGCCGGGGGCCTGCACGCGCTGGTACTGGAGCGGCGGGATGAAGGACTCGCGGCACTCTATCCTCCGGCGGAGGTTACCGAGGAGGCGCTTACCGCTGGGGTGCTACGGGCGCTCTCAGATCACGAAGACTTCCTGCTGAACTGGATCGAAAGCCCGCCGCAAACGAACGAGGTGCGGCGCGCGGCCGCCCTGATGGCCGGAGCGGCCGTCGTGGCCACCCATTTTCCGCAGCCCTTGTGGCTGTCCGAACTTGGCGCAAGCGGTGGCCTCAACTTGTACTGGGACCATTTCGCTCTCTCGCTGCCCGCCGGCGCTCGGCTCGGCCCGCCCGACGCCGTATTGCACCTGTCGCCCGACTGGGATGGACCCCTGCCCCCCATGACCCTGCCCAGCGTGGCGGCCAGGCGCGGTGTCGATCTCAATCCGCTCGACCCTTCGCATCCGCCAGACCTTCTCAGGCTCATGGCCTTTCTCTGGCCCGACCAGCCGCAGCGTCTCTCCATGACGCGGGCTGCGGCCACCGTGGCGCAGCCGGCTCTGGACAAGGGCGATGCCATCCGCTGGCTGCAGAAGCGGCTCGCGGCGGCGCCCGAAGGGCATGTCCACCTGATACAGCACACCGTCGCATGGCAGTATTTTGCCCCAGAAGCTCAGGAGGACGGGCGCGCGATGATCGAAGCCGCCGGCAAGGCGGCCACCACGTCACGACCGTTGGGCTGGCTGGCGATGGAAAGCGACGGCGACTCGCGGGGTGTGCGCGGAGCGGCGCTGACGCTGCGGCTCTGGCCCGGTGATCTTACGCTTGACCTAGGGCGTGTGGATTTCCATGGTCGGTGGATCCAATGGCGGCAAGAGGCAGCATGAGACGTATAGCTAAATGGCTTGGGCGCGGCTTGCTGATGCTGTTGGTGGCCGGCGCGGTGGTCGGCGTTGTCAAACGCGACGAGATCTCTCGGCTGATGCTGGTCAACAGTCTCTTCGAGCCCGATCAGGTGGTTCACAACTTCAGCAACATGGCTGCAGCCTTTCTGCATGTGTCGCTGGATGGCAAGCATGACACGCGTCCCCTGCCCCGAGGGCCGCAGATGGATTTGCCGGAGGACCTGACGGACTGGCTGGAAGCGCGGCGAGCAACCTCGCTGGTGGTGCTGAAAGACGGCGCGCTGGTACATGAAAGCTATTATCTGGACACAAGAGCCGACGATCTGCGGATCGGCTGGTCGCTTTCCAAGAGTTTCCTCTCCGCTCTGGCGGGAATCGTCTTTGCCGACGGGCAGATCGCGTCACTGGACGATCCGGTTACGAAATACGCACCGAGGCTTGCAGGCGGCGCCTACGACGGCGCAACGGTGCGCGACGTGCTGCACATGGCCACGGGCGTGACCTTCGACGAGGATTACATCGATTACGATTCCGATATAAACCGCATGGGCCGGGTGCTTGCACTGGGAGGGGAAATGGATGAGTTCGCCGCCGAACTTACCGAGACCTTCACCGAACCCGGCACCGACTGGCAGTATGTATCCATCGACACGCATGTGCTTGGCATGGTGATCCGCGGGGCGACGGGGCGCACGATCCCCGATCTCGTGGCCGAGAAGATCCTTGCGCCCCTCGGTGCCGAACGCACGCCGCTTTACCTGACCGACGGTGTAGGCGTGGCCTTCGTGCTGGGCGGGCTGAACATGACGACCCGCGATTTTGCGCGCTTCGGGCAGATGTTCCTGCAGGGCGGCCGCTGGAAAGGGCAGCAGATCGTACCCGAGGACTGGGTACGCGCCTCGACCACGCCCTCCGCACCGACCGGGCCGGATGAATACGGCTATGGCTACCAGTGGTGGATGCCGCGCGACGCGCAACCGCGCGAATACATGGGACGTGGCATTTACGGCCAGTACCTCTACATCAATGAGCCGGAAGGCGTCGTGATCGTGCTGACGGCGGCTGATCCGGACTTTCGCGACCGGGACATCCAGCGCGAGAACATCACATGGTTCCGCCGTATCGCGGCGCGTCTGTAAGAGGAGCGGGCACTTGGAAAAAGACAACAGCATCAATGTTCTTGGGGCACCGCTGGCACTGTGCGGGACCGATCCAATGACCGGGTTCTTTCGCGACGGACATTGCAACACCTGTGATGCCGATCAGGGCAGTCATACGGTCTGTGCCATCATGACGGCCGAATTTCTCGCCTTTTCCAAATACGTCGGCAACGATCTGAGCACGCCCCGCCCCGAATTCGGCTTCGCGGGCCTGCAGCCGGGCGACCCCTGGTGTCTTTGCGCGGCGCGTTTTCTGCAAGCCCACGACGAGGGTTGCGCGCCGCAGGTCAACCTGGCGGCCACCCACCAGCGCGCGCTGGAGATCGTGCCGCTGGAGGTGCTCAAGCGCTATAGCGCCTGAGCCGTTTTCACCCTCATATCAGGGGCTCTGGCGGCAACGCCCGGCAAGCCATCGTTTCAGAGTGGGTCTTCAGGCGAAGCGTGCGCGGGTTCTGTTTGCCAGGGCCACCAGCGACAGCATGACCGGGACTTCGACCAGAACACCGACGACGGTGGCCAGGGCAGCGCCCGAGTTGAGACCGAAAAGGCTGATCGCAACCGCAACCGCAAGTTCGAAGAAGTTCGAGGTGCCGATCAGCGCACAGGGCGCCGCGATCCTATGCGGTACGCGCAGCATCCAGGCGGCAGCATAGGCCAACGCGAATATCCCGTAGGATTGGATCACGATCGGTGCAGCGATCAGGGCAATGACCTGCGGCCGATCGAGGATCACCTGACCTTGCAGCCCGAAGAGGATCACGACCGTCGCGATGAGCCCGAGGATCGACCACGGCTTTACAGCGTCCCGGAAGGCATCAATGCGCAACTCGTTGCCAAGCCGTCTGCGTGTCCAGACGCCGGCAGCCAGCGGCAGGGCGACGAAGAGAACGACCGACAGGATGAGTGTACCCCATGGCACCGCGATATCCGTCACCCCCAGCAAAAGGGCCACGATGGGTGCGAAGGCGAAGACCATGACGACATCGTTCACCGATACCTGCAGAAGCGTGTAGCTTTCGTCGCCGCGCGTCAGTTGCGACCAGACAAAGACCATCGCCGTACAGGGGGCCGCACCCAGCAGGATGAGCCCCGCGGCATATTGCTGTGCGTCCTCGGGCGCGATGAGGTCTGCGAACAGGACCTCGAAGAACAAAACCCCGAGCGCCGCCATGGTAAAGGGCTTGATGAGCCAGTTCACCGTCAGGGTGATCGCCAGACCTTTGGGTTGTTTGACCACGTCCTTCAGGCTGGCGGGATCAACGCCCACCATCATCGGATAGACCATCGCCCAGATGAGAACGGCGACTACGAGATTGACGCTTGCGACTTCCGCCGCCGCAACGGCATGCACCAGCGCCGGCGCGGCGCTGCCGACCAGGATACCGGCCACCATGGCCAGCGCGATCCAGAGCGAAAGATAGCGTTCAAATATGCTCATGCCGGTCGCATAAGGTGTCTGCCTGACAGTGTCGAGACAATGCCACCGGGATCGTGAATTAGTGCGGGGCGCGCATGCCTGCAGCATCGTATTTGCAGCTTTAAGAGCACCCCTCCCCTCGGCCTGGGGCGCACACGCCATACTTAAGTCAAAATTCTGATGCACGAGAAAACCAGGCAAACAAAAAAAGAGCAGCAACATGACCGACATGCAAACACAAGTCGCCTCAGGCAGTCTTCTCAACGGTCCCGCAGGGGCAAAAAAACCAAGCGAAAGCACTATTGCACAGGTCGCCAAAGACTTCGGCGTTCACCCGTTGCGCCAGATGCTGGATATTCTGGCAATGCGCATCGGCCGCCAAAAGCTAGGCTCCGAGGAATACTACAACCTTCTGGTCTTCGATCCGATCCATGACAAGGCAGCGCGGAAAACCTTTCTCGGCCAGAGCGGCATGAACGCGTTCAACGACAGGATCAACGCAGCCGAGACAATGGAGACCAAGAACATCCTCGGCAACAAGTTGATCTTCGGCCATCATCTCGAGGCGGCAGGATTGCCTACCACATGTACACAGGCCATCGCGATTTCCGGTAATACCTCCGGACACGCTCTGGTGCTCAGCAGCGCGACCGATATCATCACCTTCCTTCGCGAACGGGCGCAATATCCGCTGTTCGGCAAGCCCGACCATGGATCGCTTTCCGTCGGCTCGGCCCTGATCGAGCGTCGTGAGGGCGACAACCTGATCCTCGCGGGCAACAAGACAGTTTCCATCGAAAAGTTCGCATCCGACGTCCTGCGCGTTTATCCCGAAGGGTACCTGCTGCAGACCGCGCTGCGACCGCACAAGGACATGCAGCGTATTTCCGGGAACGCCGTGGGATGCGTCCGCCTTGTTTCCGGCCATGACGGCACGGAAGCCTCACCGATCTACGCGGTCTGGAAGATACCGGAGCCCGGCGCCTTTTCCGACAACTTCTGGCAGAAGGGCAGCATGCTGGGGCTGATCAACCTTACGGACGGTATCGTGGAAAATTGTCATCGCGGCACGGATCCCAGCGCGGAAATGCTGCAGAACCATCCGGTATCGGGGTTGCCGGTGCCGGGTTCCAAATCCCTTACTGGGAGGACCTCATGGCGGTCGCGAAAGCAGCACACGAGCTGTTTCCGGATCTCGCAATGTGCGGCTTTGACATCGCCGTTACGGACGACGGACCTGTCATCGTGGAATGCAACGACAGACCAAGCCACATGAAGTATCAGCTTGCCGCGCGAAAAGGCATGCTCAACCCCGGCCTGAACGAAAGCTGGCAGAGACTGATGAAACGACCGGCTTGAGCCGGGGAACCGGCGCAGATACCTGCCGCCCCGCAACCAGTCAGGGCGTCAGGCAAACTCGCCCATGTCGAAACCAAGCGCGCGCGCCACGGTGAAGATGTCCTTGTCGCCGCGACCGCACATGTTCATGCAGATGATGTGATCTTTTGGCAGATCAGGAGCGATCTTCATGACATGCGCCAGCGCGTGGCTGGGCTCAAGCGCCGGAATGATCCCCTCAAGCTCGCAGCATAGCTGGAACGCCTGCAGCGCCTCCTTGTCGGTGATCGAGACATATTGCGCGCGCCCGATGTCGTGCAGCCAGGCGTGCTCGGGTCCGATTCCCGGATAATCGAGGCCTGCGGAAATCGAGAAGCCTTCGAGGATTTGCCCGTCGTCGTCCTGCAGCAGGTAGGTGCGGTTTCCGTGCAGCACGCCGGGACGTCCACCCGTCAGCGATGCGCAGTGTTCCATCTTTTCGTTCACACCCTTGCCGCCCGCTTCAACACCGATGATGCCCACTTCCTTGTCGTCGAGGAAGGGGTAGAAAAGACCCATCGCGTTGGAGCCGCCGCCAATCGCCGCAATAACCGTGTCGGGAAAGCGTCCTTCGGCGGCCGTCATCTGCTCACGCACTTCCTTGCCGATGATCGACTGGAAGTCCCGGACCATCGCCGGGTACGGGTGCGGACCTGCGACGGTGCCGATGCAGTAGAATGTATCACGGACATTGGTCACCCAGTCGCGCAGCGCATCGTTCATGGCATCCTTGAGTGTGCCACGCCCGGAGGTGACCGGCACGACCTCGGCGCCCAGCAAACGCATGCGGAAGACGTTGGGCGCTTGCCGCTCAACGTCATGGGCGCCCATATACACCACACATTTCAACCCGAACTTCGCACAAACGGTCGCGGTGGCGACACCGTGCTGACCGGCGCCGGTCTCGGCGATGATGCGGCTTTTGCCCATGCGACGGGCCAGAATGATCTGGCCCAGCACATTGTTGATCTTATGCGCGCCGGTATGATTGAGTTCGTCTCGCTTCATATAGACCTTGGCGCCGCCCAGATGATCGGTGAGCCGCTCGGCATAATAAAGCGGACTGGGCCGGCCCACGTAATGGGTCCACAGATCGTTCATCTCCGCCCAGAAGGTTTCGTCAGTCTTGGCCTTTTCGTACTGCTCTTCCAATTCAAGGATCAGCGGCATCAGTGTTTCCGAGACAAACCGTCCGCCGAAGTCGCCGAAGCGGCCGTTTTCGTCCGGCCCGGTCATGAAAGAATTGAAAAGATCGTTGGCCATTGCGCGCACCTTTGCATCTGTACAGCGCTCTGACTATCGCGGCCCATAGGCGGTGACAAGACGTTTCGCCCGGAGCCCCCTGCGCCAATGCGACGCTCGCCGGTCCGAACGGTGCAGCCTCCCGCCTTCTCGCCGCCTCCGGCGGGTCATGCGGCGCAGCAAAACAATAGACAGGCTCTCGGTACCCGTCCTTGATGCGGATCACCTGTCGCGGTTGGGAGACAGTTGCGGCATCAGCCCTGCGCGCGGGCGACGAAAGCTCGGATCAAATCGGGGTCCTTGACGCCCGGAGCGCTTTCCACGCCCGAGGAAACATCGACCTGCCGCGCACCGGTCAGGCGGATCGCCTCGGCGACGGTATCGGGCGTCAGCCCACCGGCGAGCATCCATGGCTTTGTCCAGTACTTGCGATCCGCTAGCAGGCGCCAGTCAAAGGACAGTCCGTTGCCGCCCGGCAGTTCCGCATCCTTGGGCGGTTTCGCATCGATCAGAAGCTGATCGGCGACGGCGGCATAGGTGTCGATTGCATCGAGGTCGCTGCGGTCGGCCACGCCCACGGCCTTCATAACGGGCAGACCGTAGCGTTGCTTGATCTCGCGCACACGCTCGGGGCTCTCGGCACCATGAAGCTGCAGGAAATCTAGCGGGACATCACCCGTCAGCGCATCGAGAAACGCATTGTCCGCATTAACCGTCAGCGCCACCTTGGCCAGACCCGCCGGAGTTTCCAGTGCCAGGCCACGCGCCTGAGCGAGCGAGACATTGCGCGGCGACTTCTCAAAGAAGACGAAGCCCACGTAGGCCGCCCCGGCCTGAGCGGCGGCCGCGACATGGGACGGGTCCGAGAGACCGCAGATTTTGACAGAGACCTTTGACATCATGCGCAGCTTTGAGCACGCCCCGCGCGGCGGTGCAAGCGGCTTAGCTGGCTTCTTCCAGCAGGGCGAGCACTTCGTCCTTACCTTGGTGCTTTTCGCCTTTCAGCCGCACCACTTCGCGTTCGAGACGGCGCATTTCGCGCGCCTGCCGGGCAGCCTCCGCCCGCTGGCCATGTTCGCGAATCCATTCCCAGACAAAGCCAACCAAAAGGCCGGCGACGATGCCCCCGAAGATGACGATGAAAAGCGGCAGTTCGATTTTTGGGTTGACCGAGAACCAATCGGCCACTTCGGTCGGGATCAGTTGCAGGGACACCATGCCGCGATTGGCGAGAGCCACAGCGATCAGGGCCACAGCGAAAGTGGCGATACAAGCATAGCGGATGTAGCGCATCAGGATTTCCCGTTCAGACGATCTCGCAGCAATTTGCCGGTCTTGAAGAACGGCACGTGTTTTTCCTCGACATGGACAGTCTCGCCGGTGCGCGGGTTGCGCCCAACCCGGGCATCGCGCTTTTTGACGGAGAAGGCACCAAAGCCTCGCAACTCGACACGGTCGCCGCGCGCCATGGCACCTGTTACCTCTTCGAAAATGGTGTTCACGATCCGCTCCACATCGCGTTGGTAAAGATGTGGATTTTCGTCTGCGATCTTCTGGATCAGCTCAGACCGTATCATGGCAACACCCCCCGGGATTCTTCTCGGCGCTCAATGCGCATTTTCACTAAACTATAGAAAGAAACCCGCGCCACGGAAAGTCAGGCCGTGCGGCGGCACGCGGTTTTTTAGGGGTGAAGACCCTGTATTTGTGCAGTTTTTCATCTTGCCGTCAGCCATGACCGCACTGGCCGTGTGTAAAACGTCACGCCGCAGCGCAGCGTCCCGGTTATGATTCGCCACCCGCCTGCCGGGAAACACCGCCCCGGGGGCGTGCAGGAAATCCGCCGGTCATGAGGGACGCAATCGGCAAAAAACCGCGTTTCCGCGCGCGCTCCAACTTGCCGGTGAACTTTTTGCGAACCACGTCGTTTTGCTCTCACACCTGCCATGCCGGCGGGTGCAAGCGACGCCTCGAGACAGCTTAATCTCGCGTCAGAGGCGGCGCGGAAATGATGTGAATACAAGTACAGGAGCAGTTTCATGCTTAGCCAGATCAGAACATTCGGGACCGCCAGCGCCATGGGCCTGTTGATTGCAGGGACCGCCCATGCCGCGGGGCCGGAGCAAGCAACCCCGGAGCCGACAGTGGTCGCGCCGGTGGCACCGGTTGCGGAGACGCCCTTCTGGGCCGGTGGCTACGTAGGTGGACAACTCGGCTATGCCTTCAGCGAGTTCGAACTCGATTCGATCTCAACCCCCGATGATTTCGACGAAGACAGCGTGATCGGCGGTTTCACGGCAGGTTATCTGTGGGATGTCGGCAACGGCTAGTACGTGGGTCCGGAGTTCCAGTACGACTGGGCGGACCTCGAGATCACCGATGCGACCAGCGGCGATACAGCCTCTTTCGATGAAATCGCCCGCCTGAAACTCGTGGCCGGATATGAAATCGGACAGGGGCTTCTCTACGGCACCGCCGGCGTTGCCTATGCCAGCCTCGACAGTGCGGGTGCGGTTTTTGACGGTATCGATGGCAGCGATACCAGCTGGGTCATCGGTGTGGGCTACGATTACCGCGTGGCGGAAAACTGGACCGTCGGCGGCAAATACATGTACCACAACTTTGATAGGCTTGGGGCCTCGAGCGACGACGCGAACGTAAATACCCTGCACCTCAAGGCGACCTATCGGTTCTGAACCCTTCCGCTCCCATGACTAAAATAAAAAAAGCCCCGCGTTCGCGGGGCTTTTGAGGTGTTCGGACCGCCTGGTGACTTATTCGTCGCCTTTGAGTGCGGCACCGAGGATATCGCCCAAGGAAGCGCCGGAGTCCGAAGAGCCATACTGTTCTACGGCTTCTTTTTCTTCCGCGATTTCGCGGGCCTTGATCGATACGCCGAGACGGCGCGCCTTGTTGTCCACGTTGGTGATGCGGACATCGACCTTGTCACCAACCGAGAAACGCTCAGGGCGCTGCTCGGCACGGTCACGCGACAGGTCGGAGCGGCGGATGAAGGACTTCATGCCTTCGTATTCCACTTCGATGCCACCATCTTCAATGGCTGTGACCGTCACGGTCACTACGGAGCCGCGCTTCACGCCGCCCACTGCTTCGGCAAACTTGTCGCCGCCAACGGCTTTGATCGAGAGCGAGATGCGCTCTTTCTCGACATCCACCTCGGAAACCACGGCCTGAACCACGTCGCCCTTGCGGTAGTTCTGGATCGCGTCTTCGCCACGCTCGTCCCAGCTGAGGTCGCTGAGGTGCACCATGCCGTCGATGTCGCCAGGCAGGCCAACGAACAGACCGAATTCGGTGATGTTCTTGACTTCGCCTTCGACCTCTGTGCCTTCGGGGTGTGTCTCGGCAAAGACTTCCCACGGGTTGCGCATGGTCTGTTTCAGACCAAGGCTGACGCGGCGCTTGGCGCTGTCGATTTCCAGCACCATGACTTCGACTTCCTGAGAGGTCGAAACGATCTTGCCAGGGTGGACGTTCTTCTTCGTCCAGGACATTTCAGAAACGTGCACGAGGCCTTCAACACCGGCTTCAAGCTCAACAAAGGCACCGTAGTCGGTGATGTTGGTCACGCGGCCCGTGTGAACAGACTCGAGCGGGTATTTCGCGGCAACCAGGTCCCACGGATCTTCCTGCAACTGCTTCATGCCGAGGCTGATGCGGTGCGTGTCCTTGTTGATCTTGATGACCTGGACCTTGATGGTCTCGCCGATCGTCAGGATTTCGGAAGGATGGTTCACACGGCGCCATGCCATGTCGGTCACGTGCAGCAGGCCATCGACACCGCCAAGATCGACGAAAGCACCGTATTCGGTGATGTTCTTGACAACGCCGTCGACCGTCTGGCCTTCGGTGAGGTTGCCAATCACTTCGGCGCGCTGTTCGGCACGGGATTCTTCAAGGATCGCGCGGCGGGAAACGACGATGTTACCACGGCGACGGTCCATCTTGAGGATCTGGAACGGCTGCTTGAGGCCCATCAGCGGGCCTGCGTCGCGCACGGGGCGCACATCGACCTGAGAGCCGGGCAGGAATGCTACCGCACCGCCCAGATCGACAGTGAAGCCGCCTTTTACACGGCCGAAGATGGCGCCTTCGACGCGCTCTTCATCTGCGTAGGCTTTTTCCAGACGATCCCATGCTTCTTCACGGCGCGCCATCTCGCGGGAGATGACCGCTTCGCCACGAGAGCTTTCGACCTGACGGAGGAAGACTTCCACTTCGTCGCCAACAGCGATCTTGGGTGCTTCACCGGGGTCTGCGAATTCTTTGAGATCAACGCGGCCTTCCATCTTGTAGCCGACATCGATAATGGCTTGTCCCGCTTCGATCGCGATGACCTTGCCTTTGACGACAGACCCTTCCTCGGGTGTGTCCATTTCGAAGCTTTCGTTCAGGAGTGCTTCAAACTCGTCCATCAGATTTGCCATGTGGCGTCGTTTTCCTAACTTTGTTTGCTTTACGGGCCGTGCGGTTGTCTCCGCCGGTCTTTGGAATGATCTGCCGATATGCGGAAATCCGGTACGCCTGAACAAACGAAGGGTCGGTAATCACCGACCCTGCTCGTCTGCTGTGCCGCACAGGCTGTTCCCGCCTTGTCAACCACCGCGCGTATAAGGCCAATCGAACGCGGGATCAAGTGTGGAGTGAAGGACCGCCGACATTCGACCTGGCGAACTTTAACGGAGCGGTAAGAGATGTCCGGTATCATTCACGCGGAGGTCATTGAGCGGAGTTGATATGCCCGACTTTCACTATGCTTTGTATCACAGCATCTCTTTGTTGCCGCCAACAGCCGACTTTCACAACGATATCATGAAGACGAGCCAGAAAAACAATATGCGCGACGGGCTGACCGGGTTTCTGCACCGCGAGGGCGACTTTTTTATTCAGTATCTGGAGGGCCCGAAGAGCGAACTGCACAAAGCCATGAGACGAATTAGCCGCGACCCGAGGCACAGCGATTTCACGGTGATGAAACAAGCGCCTGCGACCAGACGCCTGCTGCCGGAGTGGAGCATGGGTTTCGTGGATCCGCTTGCGCTGAGCCTGTCAGATTTGCTGGATGTCTCGCCGGGGCAGCTGAACATACGCGCCCTCGACCCATTCGATCTAGTTGTCTTCATGGTGAGCAACGCTGATGCGCTGCGCACGCGGGCAATGGCCGCCGTAAGCAAGCCGCGCGTTTTGACGCGCAATCTTGACCGCTGACTGGGCCCGTGATGCGCTTAAGGCCGCCGGAGCCCTGCTCAGGTCAGGCGCGCCTCGACGGCATTTATGGCGGCGGCAACGGCCGCATCTATGTCCAGATCCGTCGTATCGATCAGCACCGCGTCTTTGGCAGGGATCAGCGGCGCCTCGGTGCGTTCGCGGTCGCGCGCATCGCGCTCCAGCACATCGGCCAGCACCTGTGCATAGTTCATCTCGCTGCGGGTGGCGGAGAGTTCTTCGAAGCGGCGGCGGGCGCGGACTTCCGGACTGGCGGTCACGAACAGCTTGGCCTCCGCGTCCGGGCAGATCACGGTCCCGATGTCACGCCCGTCCAGAACCGCACCGCCCTCGCGCCGGGCAAAACTGCGCTGGAATTCCAAAAGCGCGGAGCGGACCTTCGGGTTCACGGCGACACGACTGGCGGCCTGTGCCACTTCAGGCCCGCGCAGATCGGGTGCCGAGAGATCGTCGAGCGTCAACTCTGCGGCAGCCTCTTCGGGTTCCATGCCAAGCAGCATTTTTGCCCCCACCGCACGATAGAGAAGTCCGGTATCGAGATGCTCGAACCCGAAATGCGCCGCCACCGCGCGCGAGATCGTACCCTTGCCGGCAGCGGCAGGGCCATCAATGGCGATAGTGAAGGAAGCTTTGCTCATGCCGTGCTCATTGCCGCGCATCCCCGTCCCGCACAATCTGGGCGCCAAGACGGGCCATCAGGGGTTCGAAAATCGGGAAGGACGTGGCGATCGGGCCCGCGTCATCGACGCTGACCGGTTTTTGCGTGGCCATGCCGAGAACCAGAAATGACATCGCAATCCTGTGATCGAGACGGCTGACACAGGTCGCGCCACCGGGCACATTGCCATGGCCGAGACCGGTGACCGTCCACCAGTCCGGCCCCTCGTCCACCGTGATGCCGTTGGCGCGCAGCCCCACCGCCATCGCGTCGATACGGTCGCTCTCCTTGACGCGAAGTTCCTTGACCCCCGCCATCACCGTCTCGCCCCGTGCAAAGCTGGCAACAACGGAAAGTACGGGGTATTCATCGATCATGCTGGCCGCACGCTCTGGCGGCACCTCGATCCCTTTGAGGTCAGGCGAAAACCGCGCGCGCAGATCGGCCACCGGCTCTCCCCCCTCGATACGTTCGTTCTCGTAGGTGAGGTTGGCGCCCATCTCGCGCAGGGTTGTGAAGAGACCCGCGCGTGTCGGATTGAGACCGATGCCCGGCACCAGCACATCCGAGCCGGGTACGATCAGCGCCGCGCAGACCGGGAAGGCCGCCGACGATGGATCGCGCGGCACGTCGATGTCCTGCGGTGTCAGTTCCGGCTGGCCGGTCAGCGTGATGACGCGGCCCGCCTCGGTGTCCTCGACCGTGATCTCGGCGCCGAAGCCCGCCAGCATGCGTTCGGTATGATCGCGGGTTGCCTCGGCTTCGGTCACGACAGTCTTGCCCGGAGCGTTCAGACCCGCCAGCAAAACCGCCGATTTCACTTGCGCCGAGGGCACCGGAACCGTGTAGGTGACAGGTACCGGGTTCTGCGCGCCCACCAGCGTCATCGGCAGCCGCCCGCCGGAACGCCCTACCGCAACAGTACCGAAAAGGGCCAGCGGATCAGTGACGCGGGCCATCGGACGCCCGTTCAGAGAGGCATCCCCCGTGAAGGTCGCCGTAATCGGAGAGGTCGCCATGGCCCCCATGATAAGCCGCACGCCCGTGCCCGAGTTGCCGCAGTCGATCACCTGCTCTGGTTCGGCGAAGCCGCCGACCCCGACGCCGCGCACCGTCCAGTTGCTACCGCCATGGTCCGTCACTTCCGCCCCGAACGCCCGCATCGCCTTGGCGGTGTCAAGGACGTCCTGCCCTTCCAGCAACCCCGTGATCCTTGTCTCGCCGACGCTGAGCGCGCCGAGGATCAGCGCGCGGTGAGAGATCGACTTGTCGCCGGGAACCTGCGCTTCGCCTGCAAGCGGGCCA
>JBFFFS010000025.1:0-18857 GCA_041557855.1 Roseobacter sp.
ATCGCCGTTCCAGTCGCCGTGGTAATGCTCCAGAAGTTCGTCAGCCGGTACCTTGCCGCTTTCGATGCTTTCCTTGAGAGCATTGAGAAAATGCGTCTCATCCGGGATCATGCCGCCAGCACCGGTGCGCGCGCGGGCCTTGAGGCCCGCGTCGCTGATCGCGACGGCTTCGCGAGCGAGGTCGTGCATGTTGACATCTCCCACCTGCGCCTGAAGCCCATCGACGGAAGCCGCCACCCGCAGTCCTTCCCGCGTCTCCGCGTCGAAACCCTTGACCAGATCCCACGCCGCATCGAGAGCGCTTTGCTCATAAAGCAGACCGACCCAGAAGGCCGGCAGCGCGCAGAGCCTGCGCCAGGGTCCGCCATCCGCGCCGCGCATTTCGATGTATTTCTTCATACGCGCTTCCGGGAACGCCGTGGTCAGGTGGTCGGCCCAGTCGGACATCGTCGGCTTTTCACCCGGTAGCGCGGGCAGCTCGCCCTTCATGAAGTCGCGGAAGGACATCCCCAGCGCATTGATATACTTGCCATCGCGATAGACGAAGTACATCGGCACATCGAGCGCGTATTGCACCCAGGCTTCGAAACCGAAGCCCTCCTCAAAGACGAAGGGCAGCATCCCGGTGCGGGCAGGATCGAGATCGCGCCAGACCCGGCTGCGCCAGGATTTGTGGCCGTTGGGCTTTCCCTCGAAGAACGGTGAATTGGCAAAAAGCGCCGTGGCGACGGGCTGCAGCGCCAGCGCCACCCGCATTTTCTGCACCATGTCCGCCTCGGAGCCGAAATCGAGGTTCACCTGTACGGTACAGGTGCGACGCATCATGACCCGGCCCATGGTACCGACTTTGGTCATGTAGTCGTTCATCAGCTTGTAGCGCCCCTTGGGCATCAGATCCATGTCCTCATGGGTCCAGACGGGCGCGGCGCCCAACCCTATAAAACCCGCGCCGATCCTGTCCGCCACTTCCTTGACCTCGCGCAGATGACTGTTCACCTCGTCGCAGGTCTCGTGGATGGTCTCCAGCGGGGCCCCGGAAAGCTCCAGCGCGCCGCCCGGCTCAAGGCTGACATTGGCGCCGTCCTTTTCCAGCCCGATGATCTTGCCATCCTCGAAAACCGGCGCCCAGTTGAAGGTGTCCCGCAGCCCTTCCAGCATCGCACGGATGGAGCGTTCACCTTCGTAGGGCAACGGTTTCAGTGTGTCCTTGCAATAACCGAACTTTTCGTGCTCGGTCCCGATGCGCCAGTCTTCCTTGGGCTTACAGCCACTCGCGAGATACTCCGCGAGTTGTTCATGAGACGTAATCAGGCCTCCGCCGGATTGAGGAATTGACATGGGGAGGCTCCGTTCGTTCGGGTGTCTTTCGCGGCGAAAGGCATGGTCGCAATTGACGCCGCTGTCAATGTAGAGTGCGCTGTGCGGAAATCGACAGATCGCGGTGCCAGATCACAATAGGGTGTACTCCGGGGGCTTTCATTATGGCCAGTGCATGCGTCATTCGAAAATCCGGCAGCGTTGCGAAAGCATCAAAAAGCGTGTCCGCGCCTTCTGCATACACCGGTATCAGAAGCGGCGACTGCCCCGGCTCCTCCAGACGCCAATGCGTGGGGTGCAACGTTGGGTCCAGGGTAATCGCGGACAATTCGCGCAGCGACACCGAGCCACCCGTCAGCGGCCCGAAATAGGTGATCTGGCCCTCGTCCACCTGCACGGCCCCCGGCCCCGCCCCGGCGCTGCGAAAGCGCGCGCGCTGGACGCCGATCCAGATCAACGCTCCACCACCGAGAATCAGTACCGCTGCGGGCAGGCTCAGCAGACCGCGTGGCCCGGCCAGCCACCTCAGCCCCAGAAGAACCGCCGCAGACCCAACCAGCACCTCGCGCCAGCGCATCATCTGCGCCTTGGCTTCCGGACGTATCATGGGCATCCCTCCTGCTCTGCCACGCCCGTATATGGCGCATCGATCGGCGCAAAGGTCATGTCACTGAAGTCCCTGATCGTCTCGACATCATGCAGGGTCCCGTCTTGATCCAGACGGGCTGTGTGAAGCGCACCGTTCCGGGCAAACTGCAGCACGTCCTTGTAGGGTTCCGCCCACTCCCACTGCGGGCATGCCCGGCGGAGGTCTCGCACCTCGCTGACCAATTCGTAGCGATTACTGATGATAGCCCTGTTCTTGGCCGAAAGCTGAAAGCTCAGTTCAAGTCGCCAGCCCGCACCAATGGACTTGCCCAGCACCGTATCATACCTTTGCCCGGCAAGATGTTCCCACCCGCGCAACGCCATCAACGCGGCGTACATGCCGCCCATATGGAATCCGTCGGTGCCATGGGGAAAAGCGGTATCCGGCGCTGGCTTCAGACCATCCGGCAGGGTCTCGTGCCCTGCCGACGCGCCATTCAACCAAAGCCTGCCATCCGCATCGAAGCCACCGCCACCATGCCAGATGTGGTTCTGCGGGAAAAAGGCCAGCGCGCGCAGCCAGGGCGCGCGCGACACCGCCGTCCACCAGCGCTGCCCCGTGCCCGCGAAATAGACCATATGGCGCCCGTCGGGCGACAGATCGGCGCGGTGCTCGTAAATCCGTCCGATCAGCCACTGGCCCATCTCGAAACTGTCGTCCGCCCGATCCCAAAGCAGCGTCGCGACCTGCCCGCTGGGACCTCGACGCAGGATCAACGCCTTGTCGCAGGCGACTGCCGGGATCACATGCAAGCGAGGCGGTGTCACCGCCAGTCTCCCAAGGCGTTCTGCCACAGTGTCATCGCCGCCACGGCGGCCGTATCAGCCCGCAGAATGCGCGGACCCAGAGAGATCGGATGCGCCTGCGGATGGTTCCGAAGCCGTGCGCGTTCCTCTTCCGAAAAGCCACCCTCCGGGCCGATCAGGATGGCCCATGGACCGGTCGCGTCGGGCATCTGCACGGATGCGCCTACGACTGCTTCGTCACAGAACAGAAGGTGCCGTGTCGCAGGCCAGTGATCGAGCAGTTTCGACAGACGCTGCATCTCCGTCACCTCCGGCACGTAGGTCCCGCCGCATTGCTCCGCGGCCTCGACCGCATGGGCTTGCAACCGGTCGCGCTGGACGCGGCCGGAATTTGTAAATTCCGTCTGCACGGGCACGATCCGCGCCGCGCCCATTTCCGCGGCCTTTTCGACGATGAAATCGGTACGGGCCTTCTTGATCGGCGCAAAGATCAGCCACAGGTCGGGCGGCATCAGCAAAGGCCGCGTCTGCGACAGCACGCGCAATATCCCCCCGCGTTTGCCGGCCTCGGCGACCTCGGCGAGCCATTCGCCATTTTCACCGTCGAAAACCAGCAAATGCGCGCCTACCTTCAGCCGCATCACGCCAAAAAGGTAATGCGCCTGCTCGCGCGACAAAGGAACGGATTGCTCCTCCCCCAGAGGGTGCTCTACAAAAAGGCGAATTTTGGCGGTCACTGGGCTGTCCATGGAGAATATACATATGCAAGAGCCGACCTCAGCACCAGATGGTCAAGTCGCGGATGCGGTCAAGGACAATTGGGTCGACGTCCATGCGCCGGGCTGGGCGCGGCCTTACCTGCGCCTGAGCCGCGCCGACCGCCCCATCGGCACTTGGTTGCTGCTGCTTCCCTGCTGGTGGGGGCTGAGCCTTGGTATACTGCACGATCAGCAGCCACGGCTGGAAGATATCTGGATTGCCCTGGGCTGCGGCATGGGCGCGTGGCTGATGCGCGGCGCCGGTTGTACGTGGAACGACATCACCGACCGCGATTTTGACGGGAAGGTGGAGCGAACGCGCTCGCGCCCCATTCCGGCCGGGCAGGTTTCTGTCCGCGCGGCCGTCGTCTGGATGTGCCTGCAGTCACTGCTGGCCTTCTGCATCCTTCTGACCTTCAACATACAGGCCATCGGGCTGGGGGTGCTCGCCCTTCTGCCGGTGACGATCTATCCCTTTGCCAAGCGCTTCACATGGTGGCCACAGGTCTTCCTCGGGCTCGCCTTCAACTGGGGCGCACTGCTGGCATGGACGGCGCACACCGGACGGCTCGAAGCGCCGGCGGTGCTGCTCTATTTGTCCGGCATTGCCTGGACACTGTTCTACGACACCATCTACGCACATCAGGATACAGAGGACGATGCCCTCATCGGCGTCAAATCGACGGCGCGCCTTTTCGGCGACAAGACCAGCGCATGGCTGCGCCGTTTCCTGATGGCGACGGTCGGCCTCATGGGGCTGGCGGTGATCTTCGCGGTCAAGGATGCGGCGAGCGTTCTGGCGCTGGTAGTCGCACTTGGTGGTCCATGGGCCATGGGTTGGCACCTCGCGTGGCAGCTGCGCGGGCTCGACACCGAGAATAACGCCAAACTGCTGCAGCTTTTCCGCGCCAACCGAGACACCGGCATGATCCCGCTCGTCTTCTTCGCTGCAGCGATGCTGCTTTGATTGAATCCGGTCCCTGTGGGGCTTATCACGGAGGCAACGTGTAAAAACGCCGTTTGGAAACTATGCAGAAATACCGCTTTTCACTGGTGCTGATCGCTTTCCTGCTGGCGGCAGGCCTGTCCGTCATCGCAGCCCGGTTTTCCGCTGACCTGATCGAGGACGCATCCGAGATACAGGTGCGCACAGCACTGGATCGCAACGGCTTGACATGGGCAGAGGTCGAAGCGGACGGGCTGCGCGTGATCGTGGCGGGCACCGCACCGACCGAAGCACTTCGATTTCGGGCGCTCAGCGTCACAGGGTCGCTTGTCGATGCTGCCCGTATCGTTGATGAAATGACCGTTGCCGCCGCCGAGGCGTTGACCCCACCACGCTTCTCCGCCGAAATCCTGCGTAACACCTCCGGCCTCTCCATCATTGGCCTGATCCCCGAAAGCCCCGACAGGGAGAGCGTTGTCGAAAGCTTCCGCGCGCTTGGCGACGAAAATGTCACCGACCTGCTGGAGACCGCGGATTACCCTGCCCCTGAAGGGTGGGACGATGCGATGGCCTTTGCGATGTCGGCGATCAACGGACTGCCCCGCGCAAAGGTTTCGGTCGACGCCGGGCGCGTGGAGATCACCGCCATCGCCGACAGCGAAGAGGCCAAGCGCGAAATGGAAACGCGGTTGCGGCGCAGCGCCCCGCCGGCGCTGCAAGTATCGCTCAACATCGCCGCACCGCGTCCAGTCATCACACCCTTCACCCTGCGTTTCGTAATGGACGAGCAGGGTACGCGTTTCGACGCCTGCTCCGCCGATACCGAAGAGAGTCAGACCCGCATTCTGAACACCGCTTTGAAGGCCGGGCTGTCGGGACCGGAGCGTTGCACCATCGGCATGGGCGTACCCAGCCCTTACTGGACCGACGCGGTGGAAGCCGCGATCGAAGCTCTCGCGCAGATCGGCGCCGGCACTGTGACCTTCTCCAATGCGGATGTCACGCTCGCGGCGGCGCAATCGACACCACAGGATCTATTCGACCGTGTCGTGGGAGAGCTTGAAACTAGTCTGCCCGACGTCTTCGTGCTGACCGCAACACTGCCCAAGCCCGAGAACAAAGACGCCGGTCCGGTGGAGTTCATCGCAACGTTGAGCCCGGAGGGGCTGGTGCAATTGCGCGGTCGCCTGTCGGGCGACAGCATGCGCGACGTTGCCGACAGCTATGCAAAGGCGAAATTCGGCTCTGAGAATGTCTATACCGCCACGCGCAACGTGAGCGACCTGCCCGCCGACTGGTCGGCGCGGGTGCTGACAGGTATCGATGCGCTCGGATATCTCGATCACGGCTACGTCACGGTTTCGCCTGAAAATGTTGCTCTGACGGGTAGTTCAGGCAACTCCGATGCGCAGCAGATCATAGCACGCATGATGGTCGAAAAACTCGGCGAAGGCAGCACTTTTGATATCGACGTGACCTATGCTGAGGCGTTGGACCCTATCGCCTCTTTGCCAACGCCCGAGGAATGCGAAGCCCGTATCGCCAGCATCGTCGCGCACGGCAAGATCAACTTCGAGCCCGGGTCCGCCACAATCGATGACGAGTCGGTTGGCACGATGGATACCATCGCCGAGATACTGTGGGAGTGTCAGGACCTGCGCATGGAGGTTCAGGGCCACACGGACAGCCAAGGCCGCGAGGAAATGAACCTGTCGCTCAGTCAGGCGCGGGCGGAATCGGTACTGAACGAATTGCGTGCGCGCCGCGTGCTGACCCGCGGCTTCATTGCCAAGGGGTATGGTGAGACGCAGCCGATCCGCGAAAACGACACCGAAGAGGGCCGGGAAGCCACCCGGCGCATCGAATTCAAGCTGATCCGCACGGAACCAAGTATCCCCGAGGGCGAAACGGCACTGGAAAGCAATGCTGAAAACGGTGATACAGAGGCCACCGATACCGGGGCCACCGACGCCGGGGATGACAGCCCGGCGGCAGAAGGAAATACCAATGACTAGCCAGCAATTCATCATTGCCACCGCCATCATGCTCTTCGTCGCATTCTGCCTTGGATGGTTTGCGAACTGGCTGGTGCATCGCTTTTCTAGGGTGGCGGCAGATGATGTGGCGCAACTGGACCGCATGAGCCAGGAATTGCATGAAGCCGAAGAGACGCGCGATCAGGCGATCACTTACCTGCAGCAGCGCGAGGCGGAGTTGACCAACCAGTTGTCGCAGACCGAGGCGGAGTTGCGGGCAGCCATGGAAGGCCTGCGCGATGCGCGGCACGAAGCCGAGGAACTGCGTGCCCAACAGGCAAGCGCGCAACACAGCGGCTGATCCAAGGCCCGTTACCTGACTGTCAGATGCGGGCAATCCGCGAGTTGCGCGACGGCGTAGGACGTACTACCCAGCATCAGCGCTGTAACATGACCGAGTCCCCGACGCCCGGTTACGATCAGATCCGCACCGCAATCTCGGGCATAAGACACCAGAAATTCCGCGGGCTCGCCTTGACCCACATGTGTTTCGACGTCCGCTTTCCCGGCCTCGGCAGCGATCTGGCGGGCCTTTTCCAACGAAATCTCCGCGGACTTGGTCGTCTCTTCGGGCGTCGGCATCATCGTGGCGGCGTGATACCCCGCCACCGCCCCCAGTGCGAAGGCCACGGTGTCGGGGCGCGGCGTGTGCACGATATGCAGCGCCGAGCCGTGTTTGACGGCCAGCGCACAGGCCATGCGCACCGCATTTTCCGAGGGTTCCGAGCCATCAAAGCCCACGCAGATCGTGTCGAACATGTGTTGTCCTCCCGGTGATGTCGTTCGCTAGGCCGCTCTAGTGTAGCATACCGGGGTAACCCGCTCCCACTCCGCCCAGGCCTCCTTACCAGCGGGTCAGTGCCTCTTCGTCCTCGTCTCGTGCCGCTACCCATGACGCGCCGGTCTCCGTGATCTCGCGTTTCCAGAAGGGCGCTCTGCTCTTGAGGTAGTCCATCAGGTACTCGGCCGCCTCGAAAGCATCCTTGCGGTGGCGCGACGCCGTCGCCACCATCATGATCATCTCGCCCGGGCGCAGCCGACCGTATCGGTGGATTACCAGCACATCTCCGAGCGACCAGCGCTCCCGCGCCTTCTCGGCGATCTCCGTCAGCGCCGCTTCCGTCATGCCCGGATAATGCTCGATTTCCATCGCTTCGAGCCTGTCCGCTCCGGTGTCCCGGACCACGCCAGTAAAGGTCACGATCGCCCCCACGTCAGGGCGCCCCGTGGCAAAGCCTGCCGTCTCCTGACCCAGATCGAAAGGCGTTTCCTGAACGACGATCCTCATCCGCTCAACCGCCAGTCATGGGCGGGAAGAAGGCGACCTCGCGAGCGCCCTGCAAGGGGGCCTGAAAATCCGTCAGTTCCTGATCGACAGCAACGCGCAGCGCGGATGTGTCCGCGAAAGCAGCCGCATAGCGCTCCTCGCGGGCGCGCAACTCCTCGACCAGTTCCGCGACCGTAGCCGCAGAGGTTTCAACCTTCTCGCGCGGCAGGCCGATCCGTTCGCGGACCCAAGCAAAATACAATACGTTCATCGCGTTTCATCCTTCAGAAAGGGCAGCGCCTTCACCAAGTAATCGACCCCTGTCACGAGCGTCAGAAATGCCGCGACCCACAGCAGGGCGAGACCGCTCACCCCGGCCCATTCCATCGCCGTCCGCTTCCACTGCAGCCCCTGCAGATCTGGCTCGGTTCCCGCAAAGATCGACGCCACCATCGCCTGATCCATACCCCAGGCGGACATGACGAGATAATGCTCGAAAACCCCCTGCGAAAAGAGAACCGCGATCGCGACCATCTGGCAGGTCGTCTTCCATTTCGCAAGCTTGGTCACTTTCAGCGTACCCGCGGTGTCACCCAGAAATTCACGCAGGCCGGAGACAAAAACCTCCCGGAACAGGATCACGGTCGCGGGTAGAACCAGCCAGGGCGACCAACTGGAAAAGCCGATAATCACCATCAGCGCAATCACCACCATCGCCTTGTCGGCAATGGGATCGAGCATCGTGCCGAGTTTGGTCTCCTGCTTCCACGCGCGCGCCAGATAGCCATCAAACCAGTCCGTTACCGCCGCGAAAATGAACAGAAGAAGCGCAAACCAATCCGCGTAGGGGCGCGTGAAATAGAGAAACATGACCGCCACCATCGGCGCCGCCAGCAACCGAAGCACTGTCAGAATATTGGGCAGGGTCATCGTCATGACTTCAATCTACACGGCCCGGGAAGAAGGGGGAAGACGACCACGCTTGTTTGGGCCAGAAATATCCCCGCCGAGCCTGATTTCCGCAGACAAGCCGGTAGTGAAAGGCGCGCTTGTCAGATCACTCGCCGAGGGCGCGCGCACCGGACCACATATCGCCGGCGGGTTCGCGGCCTCACCCCTTTTCATGGAAATAATCGTATATCTTCTCGGCCAGAGCACCCGAGACCCCCTCAACAGCCCGCAGATCGCTCAGGTTGGCGCGCGCCACTGCCTTTGCCGATCCGAAGTGCGCAAGCAAAGCGCGTTTGCGCGCGGCCCCAACGCCGGGCACGGCATCCAGAGGTGTTGCACCCACGGCCTTAGATCTTTTGGCCCGATGCGTCCCGATCGCGAAGCGGTGGGCCTCGTCGCGCATGCGCTGCACGTAATAGAGCACGGGGTCATTGTGGCGCAGCGCGAAGGGCTGCCTTCCGACTCGGTGAAACTCTTCCTTGCCGGCATCCCTGTCGATCCCCTTGGCGACGCCAACCATGGGAATATCCTCCACACCATACTCGCGCATGATCGAAGCCACGGCGCTGACCTGCCCTGCGCCACCGTCGATCAGCAGAAGATCCGGCCAATGACCCTCCTTACGCTCGGGGTCATCCTTGATGAGACGCTTGAAGCGGCGTTTCAGCACTTCTTTCATCATCCCGAAATCGTCGCCCGGCGTCAGATCCTCGCCACGGATGTTGAACTTGCGGTACTGGTTCTTCATGAATCCGTCGGGCCCGGCAACGATCATTGCGCCAACCGCAAAAGCGCCTTGAATATGGGAGTTGTCATATACTTCGATCCGCTCCGGCGGGACCTCGAGGTCGAAGGCCTCGGCGAGGCCCTTCATAAGCCGTGCCTGGGTCGCGGTTTCAGCCATCTTGCGGGCCAGCGACTCGCGCGCATTGCGCAGCGCGCTGTCGATCAGCTCGGCTTTTTCCCCGCGCTGCGGTACCAGCAATTCAACCTTGCGCCCCAGCTTGCGCGACAGCGCATCGGCCATCAGGTCGGGGTTTTCGATCTCGTTGCTCAGGATCACCTGACGAGGTGGCTCGCGGGTATCGTAGAACTGGCCGAGGAAAGCTTCGAGAGCTTCGGCAGCATCCACATCCGCGCCGACACGCGGATAATAATCGCGATTACCCCAGTTCTGATTGGCACGGATGAAGAATACCTGAACACAGGCCTGTCCTTTTTCCATATGCAAAGCGACGATATCGGCCTCTGATACGCTCTTGGGGTTTATGCCCTGCGCCGTTTGCACCTGTGTCAACGCCTTGATGCGGTCGCGGAGCGCCGCTGCCCGCTCGAATTCCATTTTCTCAGAAGCTTCGGCCATTTCCGCCGCCAGCCGCGCCTGGATGTATGTCGTCTTGCCGGTCAGAAACTTCTCGGCGTCCCGGACGGTCTGCTGGTAGTCTTCCGGGCTGATCCTGCCCACGCAGGGCGCAGAGCAGCGCTTGATCTGATACTGCAGGCACGGACGGGTCCGGCTTTCAAACATGCTGTCGGAACAGTCGCGCAGCAAGAATACCCGCTGCAACTGGTTCAGCGTCCGGTTCACGGCCCCCGCCGAGGCAAAGGGTCCGTAGTAGGCACCCTTCTCCTTCTTGGCGCCGCGATGTTTCTTGATCTGCGGATAATCGTGAGTCTTGGTGACCAGAATATTGGGAAAGCTTTTGTCGTCGCGCAGCAGGACATTGAACTTCGGCTTGAGCTGCTTGATGAGGTTCTGTTCGAGCAAAAGCGCTTCGGTTTCGGTGCGCGTGGTCAGAAACATCATCGACGCCGTCATCGAGATCATGCGGGCGATGCGCGCGGAATGACCCGTCGGCCTAGCATAATTTGAAACCCGCGCACGAAGGTTGCGCGCCTTGCCGACGTAGAGCACACGGCTCTCTGAATCGAGCATGCGGTATACCCCGGGAGACGCGTCGAGCGTCTTCAGGTATCCTTGGATGACCGCATGTCCCGTCGCCTCATCCTTAAGGTGAGTTTCCCTTGGCTGCGTCATATCCACCTTTGCCTGATTCCCTCGATTGCTGCACCGTAGCGGAGCCGGATACAAGGGTTAAGCTGTCCACTAAACCTGTGGAAAACTCTGAAGATAACTTATCCCCATCCGGAATTTTCCTTTGTATTTAGACCGCTTCTACGATTTGCACAAAAATTAGGCATTTTTCAAGTCATTGATAAATAACGAAATATTTATTCAGAAATGCAATAGACTGAAAACAAAAGCATTTTCGCAACATCTTTGTGACACGATCATCGCCGGTGCAAAACTTCTTGAGCGAGCGCCCTATTCAACCCCCAGTACGTCGGGTGTCTGCCACGCGAGGTGTTGGCCTCCGTCCACGCACAAAAGCTGCCCCGTCACCCCGTGCGCTTCCAGCAGATACCCCAGCGCCGCCGTGATGTCCTGCGGGTTTGCCCCTCTTTCCAGAACGGTATTCGCGCGTTGACGCGCAAAATGTGAGGCGGATTGCCGTCCGCCTTGCAGTGTCGGCCCCGGCGCGATCCCGTTCACGCGGATTGCCGGAGCGAGCCCCTGCGCGCTGGTTCGCGTCAGTGCCCAAAGCCCCATCTTAGCCAGCGTGTAGGTCATGAACTCGGGCGTGAGCTTGCGCACGCGCTGGTCGATCATATTGACGATCAGTCCCGTGGCCTGCGGCTCTCCGTTGCTGTCGGTCTGCGGTGCAAGGCCCTGCGCCGCCATGGCTTGCGTCAGCAGAAAGGGTGCACGCAGGTTGCTTTGCATGTGCCGGTCCCAACTGTCGCGCGTGGCGCTGCGGATGGTGTCATATTCGAAGATCGAGGCGTTGTTGATCAGGCATCCGATCTGCCCCCCCAACGCCTCGCGCGCGCTGTCAAACAATGCTGTCGTCTCGTCGTCGTTCAAAAGGTCGGCCTGCAACGCCACGGCAGCACGCCCTTCAGCCTTGACCAGATCGACCGTCTCTTGCGCCTCGGCACGGGAAGAGGCGTAGTGTACCGCCACGTCGTAGCCACGCGTCGCGAGATATACCGCCATGGCACGTCCGAGCCGACGCCCCGCGCCTGTCACCAAGGCTGTTTTCATCGATTTCCTCCGGCCGCCATCATGCCAACAGCAAAACCACATAGCCCATATAGAGCGCCGACAAGACCACGCCCCAGATTCGCGTGATGTTCCACCTGAGGAAAACAAAGGGTGCCAGCAGAACCGATGCCGCGAGCATTACCCACAGATCGAAGGTCAGGAATTCCGGATCGACCGGGATCGGGCCAACCAGCGTCGCAATGCCGATGATCGCCAGCAGGTTGAAGATGTTCGATCCGATGACATTGCCCAGAGCCACATCCGCCTGCCGGCGCAGCGCCGCCATCACAGTTGTCGCCAGTTCCGGCAGCGAGGTTCCGACCGCCACAAGGGTCAGGCCGATCACGGTGTCGGATACGCCGTATTGCAGTGCAATGATCGTGGCATTCTCAACTAGGATCTTCGCGCCCAGCGGCAGGCCCACAAGCCCCAGCGCCAGAAATACGAGGATGCGCCACCACGGCAGATTGGGATCTGCGCCTTCCGGCTCTTCCAGGTCCGGAGCATCGCGGCAAGCCTTGCGGTGCAGATGCGCATCGCGAAAGGCGTCCAGCAGCACCAATGCGAGACCCGCCAGCAACACCAGCCCCGCGACCCAGTCCAAGACCCATCGGAAGGCGAGCCCGATGAAAAGCAATGACGAGAGGATCATGAAAATATAGGTTTTGCGAGAATTGCATTCAGAGGTGTGCATCGTCGCAAGAAGTGCCGGGATGCCCAGCACCAGCAGGATATTGGCCGTGTTCGAGCCTACCACGTTCCCTAATGCCAGCCCCGGGGCCCCATCGATGATGGCCTGAACGGAGATCAGTAACTCCGGCGCGGAGGTGCCAAAGGCGACGATGGTCAGGCTGACGATCAGCGCCGGTACACCCAGCCGCAAGCTCAGGTTGACCGCGCCCTTGACCAGCGAGTCTCCGGCCAGAAGCAGGATCAACAGACCGAGGCCGGACAAAAGCCAAGGCATCATCCGCGACCACCTTTCTTTCCGCACGGGCAAGGTCCGCGTCCGATCCGGTAGCGCCCGCAGCGATCGCATTTGGCCGAGGCCAAACGTTTTCCCCCAAGCCAGTGCATTTTGCCGAACATGGCCAGCACGCCAATGACCACCAGAAAGAGGACAACGATTTTCAGGATCATGACATCACAGACCAAACTGCGCAAAGGCGCTGCGCTCTTCCACTGAGTGAAGGGTATCTTCGATCACCTGTGCGCCAAAGCGCGACAGTAGCGGGCGTTTCACTTCGTAGCGCTTGAACTTGACCTTTTCGCCATAGCGCTCCTGAATCAGCGGCTTGAGATGCCCGATACCGTCGATCAGCCCCAATTCGGCCGCGCGCCGCGCGAGCCAGATTTCGCCGGTGAACAGGTCCTGATCTTCCGGCAACTTGCCGGACCTGCGGTTGGACACATGCTCTTTGAAATTCGTGTGGATGTCTTCCAGCAAAGTCTTGAGCCGTTTTACATCATCGGGGTTTTCGGGCCGGAAAGGATCGAGCATGGATTTGGACTTACCCGCAGTATAGACGCGGCGTTCGATTCCGTGGCGGGTCATCAGCTCATGCGCGCCGAACGACGCCGAGATCACGCCGATCGATCCGATCACCGAGCTGTCATCCGCAAAGATTTCGTCGGCAGCCGCCGCCAGCCAGTAGCCGCCCGAGGCCGCAACGTCTTCGACAAAGGCAATAACGGGGATTTCTTTCTCTTCGGCCAGACGGCGGATGCGCGCGCCGATCAGTGACGATTGCACCGGGCTGCCGCCGGGCGAGTTGATCTGCAGCGCAACCGCCGCAGGCTTGCCGCGAGAAAAGGCCTTGTCCAGCACCGGCGCCAGCGTGGCATCATTCAAGGTGCCGCGGCCCGAGGCGCTGATGATGCCGGACATGCGCACCACGGCAACTGTCGCCTGAGACGTAATGAAAGGTATCGATAGTTTCATGTGATCCCATGTAGATGGGCCACCCTATTCAAACAAGGCGGCGGGGAGAAGTCTTTTGCGATGCGACCTTATTGCCTTAACCGCCAGCCGGTCTTGAATATCCACCAGATGACCGCCAGGCACAGCGTGGTGAAGCCACTGATCGCCAGAAGCGACAGGCCGATCGGCACATCGGCGGTATCGAAAAACGACCAACGGAAGCCCGAGATCAAATAGACGACCGGGTTGAACATTGAAATTGTCTGCCAGGCCGGGGGCAGCATCGAGATCGAATAGAAAGAGCCTCCCAGAAAGACCAGCGGCGTGATCACCAGCAAGGGCACCAGTTGAAGCTGTTCGAAATTGCCTGCCCAGATGCCAATGATGAACCCCAGCAACGAAAAACTGAGGCAGGTCAGGATCAGGAAGGCAATCATCGCCAAGGGATGTGCGATCTGCACATCCACGAAGGCGAATGCCGTGAGCAGAATGATAATCCCGATAAACAGTGCCTTGGTCGCGGCGGCCCCGACATAGCCTGCGACGATCTCCAGAAAATTGACCGGGGCGGAGAGCAACTCATAGGTGGTGCCGATGAACTTCGGAAAATAGATGCCGAAGGACGCGTTGGAGATCGACTGGGTTATGACTGATAGCATGATGAGACCCGGCACGATGAAGGCACCGTATGCCACCCCTTCAACCTGATCGATGCGGCTGCCAATCGCGGCGCCGAAAACGACGAAATAAAGCGACGTCGAGATCACCGGCGAAAAAAAGCTTTGCCCCAGCGTTCTGAAGAACCGGGACATTTCGAATATATAGATCGCGCGTATGGCTGTCAGATTCATGCCGCCTACTCTCCGTCCGACGTGACCATCCCGACGAAAATATCCTCAAGACTGCTTTGCCGCGTGACCACGTCGCGCAGCACCAGCCCGGCGGCAGATACATCCGAAAGAAGCTTCGTGATCCCGGTCCGTGCGCGGGTGTCGTAATTGTAGGTCAACGTGTAACCGTCCTCGCTCAGCACAATGTCATAATGCGCAAGCGCCTCGGGCACCTGATCGATCGGATCGGTCAACTGCACGTCGAGTTGCTTTTTTCCCATCCGCCGCATCAGCCTGTCCTTCTGCTCCACCAGCAGGATGTCGCCCTTGGCGATGACGCCGATCCGGTCAGCGATCGCCTCGGCCTCTTCGATGTAGTGGGTGGTGAGCACGATGGTGACACCCTCCGCCTTGAGGTTGTCGACGATCTGCCACATGTCCTTGCGCAGTTCGACATCCACACCGGCCGTCGGTTCGTCGAGAAACAGCAACCGCGGCTCATGGCTGAGCGCCTTGGCGATCAGCACCCGCCGTTTCATGCCCCCAGATAACTCTCGAATCTGATTGTCGCGCTTGTCCCACAAGGATAACTGGCGCAGGATGGTTTCGATCTTCGCATCATCGCGCGGCTTACCAAACAGCCCCCGCGAGAACCGCACCGTGTTGATGACACGCTCGAACGGTTCGAGGTTGATTTCCTGCGGCACCAGCCCGATCATGTTCCTGGCCTGCCTGAAGTCACTGATCGTGTCGAAACCGCCAACCGTCACCGTACCGGAGGTGGCCTGCGTGATGCCGCAGACGGTCGAGATCAGGGTCGTCTTGCCCGCGCCGTTTGGCCCCAGGAGCGCAATGATTTCACCTGCCTCGATCGTCAGGTTGACGGATTTCAGCGCTTCGAAACCGTTGGCATAGGATTTGGCAAGGTTTTTGATCTCGAGAATGGGCGGCATCGTCCTGCGATCTCCGATTACGCGGTAGCGCTATGGATACGCGCGCCGTTCCGGGAAGGACAGCGCAAATACGCACAGATTTCCGGCGCAGCTGTGCGGCAGCACAGGAACGCAGACTGTCGCATTTGGGCTCGACACGCAGCGGCTGAGTGATAGGCGTAGCGTCATGACACAGTCGCCGTTCAATCGGGCGGGTCTTGGCATTCTGTTCGTTCTTGCCGGGATCTTGGCCATATCCATCAACGATATGCTCATCAAACGCCTTTCGGGCGGCTACCCGCTGCATGAAATCGTCTTTCTGCGGGCCTGCGTCGCCATTCTATTTTCAGTGATCTTGATCCAGATGGAGGGCGGGTGGCGCATTCTCGCGACACGCCAGCCGGGGCTGCACGTGATGCGAGGACTTCTGGTCGTGGTGGCGAACATGACCTTCTTTCTTGCACTCGCCGCGATCCCGCTGGCGGATGCCACGGCGCTGTTCTTTGCGGCCCCCCTCTTCATAACGGTACTGTCGATTCCGATCCTCGGGGAAAGGGTCGGCATCCTGCGCATGGGCGCGGTGCTGGTCGGTTTCGCGGGCGTCATAATCATGCAAAGACCATGGGCGGACAGCGAGAGCCTGCAGGCTTCGCGCCTCGTTCTGCTCCTGCCGGTCGTCGCGGCCCTGACCTATGCGCTCAACCAGCTGATGACGCGGAAGCTGGGCGTTCAGAGCAAAGCATCGGCGTTGTCGGTTTATATCCACGCCAGCTTTGTCGCGGTCTCCGCGGTGTTTTTCCTGATCGCCGGCGACGGGCGTTTCGTAACGGACCAAAGCAATCCGTCCCTTCAATTCCTGCTGCGAGCCTGGATATGGCCCCAGCCAGGCGACGGATGGGTCATTTTTGCCTTGGGAGCCAACGCCGCGATCATCGGCTATTGTCTCAGCCAGGCCTATCGTATCGCCGATGCCGCGACAGTGGCACCTTTCGAATACGTCGGCCTCCCGCTTGCGGTTTTCTGGGGATGGGTGGTGTTCGGCGATCTGCCGGTCTGGGAGGTCTGGGCCGGTATCGCGCTGATCCTCGGCTCTGGTCTTTTCGTGTTTCTGCGTGAGCGGCAAAAGGCGAGGATCATCGCGCGCGCACCGGTCCGGCGCCGCTAACGCCCCGCCTCATATCCGTCGATGCGCACCACGACCTTGCCCGTCGCCTTGCGCGTGCGCAGCAGGTCGAGCGCTTCGTTGGCCTGCTCGAGCGGCAATACGTTGCTGACATGCGGTTTGATGCGTCCCTGGCAATACCAGTCGATCAGCACCTTGAAACTATCCGTCAGCACCTTGGGGTTCACCCGCGTATAACCGCCCCAGTAAAAGCCGATCACCGTGAGATTTTTGACAAGCAGGTGATTGGCCGGGATCTGCGGCACTTCACCGGAGGCGAAGCCAAGCGGGATCAGCCGCGCCTCTGGTCGGCAAGCGCGCAGGGCCGCCTTGAACTGGTCGCCGCCGATGGGATCATAGACGACGTCGGCGCCGCCCAGTGATTTGACCACTTCGCGGATGTCGTCGGTCTCTGAGTTGACGAGATGATCGGCGCCGGCGTCCCGCGCCACGGCAAGCTTGTCCTGCCCGCGCGCCACGGCGACCACCTCGGCGCCCATCAGTTTGCCAAGCTCGACCGCCGTCAGTCCGATGCCGCCCGACGCCCCGAGCACAAGCAGGCGCTCCCCCGGCTTCAGATGTGCCTTGTAATCAAGCGCCACGTGACTGGTACCGTAGGCGATGAGGAAGGCGGCGGCATCCTCATCGCTCATCTCGTCAGGGATCGGCACGCAGACATTGGCCGGAATCGCCGCGTAATCGGCAAGCGCATCAAAGCCGCAATACGCTGCAACGCGCTGGCCGACCCGCAGGTCATCGACGCCCTCACCGACCTCGGTCACCGTCCCGCAAAGCTCCATCCCGAGCGTAAAGGGAACCTCCGGACGCTCCTGGTAGGTTCCCTTGATGATCAGCAGATCACCAAAGTTGAGCCCGCAGGTATGCACCTTTACCACAACCTTTCCTGGTGCCACGGTGGGCATCGGGATGTCCTGAAGCGAGAGCGGTTTGCCCAGTTCGGTAACCTGCATGGCACGCATTTCCCTGTCCCTTTCCGTCGCAGAAATCGCCACCATCTGGTCAGAGCGAAAAGGGAATGGCAAGGGGGCTGGCCTCCGGGATTTTGTCATTGGCAGCGGCGACGGCACATGGCAACCATGCCGCATGAGCAAGCTGGACAACGATCACGGGCGCTTCAAGCGCTTCGGCATCTATTTTACGCCGGGCACGCCTGATCTGGCCGAGGCGGGCGCGGCGTGGCTGGGATGGGATTTGCAATGCGGTAAATCCGTTCCTCCGCCCTGGCCCGACCTGACGGCGCGGCCGCGCAAATACGGCTTTCACGCCACCATAAAACCGCCCTGCAGGCTCAATGAAGGACAGACGCTGGCGGCGGTGGACGAAGCGCTTGCCAACCTATGCACCAGAGTGGCTCCGGTGCCGCTTGACGCCTTGAAGATCGACCGGATCGGCTCGTTTCTGGCCTTGACGCCCGAGGGCAGCACGGACGCGCTCGACACCATGGCGGCGCAGGTTGTCCGTGAGATGGACGGTTTTCGCGCTCAGCCTTCTACCGACGAGTTGCAGAGGCGCCGCTGGCCTTCGATGAACGCCGCGCAACTGGCGAATATCGAAAGCTGGGGATATCCTTTCGTGATGGAAAGCTTTCGCTTTCACATGACGCTGACCGGGCCTCAAAAGCCGGACGTTTTGACCGAGGCCGCCGCGCGGGCAGAGCGCCACTTCGCACATCTTTTACCGGCACCGTTCATCATCGACGGGTTAACTTTGGTGGGTGAAGGTCAGGACGATCTTTTCTACCAGATCAGTCGCCACACCTTTGCAGGCGGACCCAAATGAAGCCGATGTGCCGAAGCGCCCGGCCTGCCTTTTCGCTCTCTTCTTCCCAGCAGAAAAGCGGGGCCTCGTTGAGATCAGAAACCGCTGAGCTGAGAGACCGGGCGCGCAGGCATTTTCGTACAAAGTGAGACACGTCTTTCGGGCTGAGAGCCAAGAATGACGACACCGTTTTGACGTCCGCGGCGCTGCGACCGGTTGTAAAGCCATCGGCGATAATGAATCCTTGGCAATGTTTACCGCGTTTGGCCTTTCGTCTGCAAAAAACCGAAACTCCAGGGATAAAGAATCCGCCAAGCGGTGGATAAGTCTTCAAGCAAGAGCGCGACGTGCGAAATGTCGCGCGGAATAGGCCGAGTTACCCAAAGGTCATTCACCGGGAGGCGGGTAAATCGACGAAAATTTCACCGTTTTCGACGGCTGCCCGTGACTGGCACAG